>JAIYBI010000149.1 GCA_027488595.1 Opitutaceae bacterium
CTAAATCCTAAGCGGCTAAATCCTAAATCGAACGGCTGAGCGCTCGTAGGGTTACCCGGCCCTCGGATGAAGGTTTTTTTAGGATTTAGTTGTTAGGATTTAGATTTAGCCGACGTGCCGCACGGCGGCTCAATAAACGTCACGCTGGTAGCGTTTGTCTTTTTTCATCTGCTTTACGTAGTCCTGAGCCTGCTCGATTGGCATTCCGCCCTGTTCGGCGATGATGTCGTGCAGCGCTTGATCCACGTCCTTCGCCATGCGCTTGGCGTCGCCGCATACGAAGAAATAGCCGCCGTTTTTGATCCATGCCCAGAGCTCGGCGGCGTTGGCGCGCATCTTGTCCTGCACGTAAACCTTTTCGCCCTGATCGCGGGACCAGGCGAGGTCGAGGCGGGCGACCTGGCCCTTGGTGAGGTAGTTCTCCCACTCCTCTTGGTAAAGATAGTCGGTCTTGCTCTTCTGGTCGCCGAAGAAAACCCAGTTGCGTCCGGTGGCTCCAACCGCGACGCGATCCTGCACGAAAGCGCGGAAGGGCGCGATGCCGGTGCCCGGGCCAACCATGATCGCGTCTTTGGTGGTGTCCTCGGGCGGTCCGAAGTGGGAATTGGATACAAACACAGGCGCGGGCGTCTCGCCCACGCGCATCCGGTCGGCGAGGAAAGTGGAGCAAACGCCGTGGCGCTCGCGGTGGTTGGTGGTGTAGCGCACGACCGCCACGGTGAGGTGTATCTCGCGGGGGTGAACTTTCGCGGAAGAGGCGATCGAGTAGAGGCGGGGCATCAACTTGCGCTGATGATCCACAAATTCCTGAGGCGTCAGTTTCGCGTTCGGAAACTCGGCCAGCAGGTCCACGTATTCGCGCTCGTCGAGAAAGCCGGTGAGCGCGTCCTTCGACTCCGGTTTCACGAGCTCGGCGAGACGGGCTTTCTCGCCGGCGTCGGTGGTCTTGGCGAGCAGGGTATTGACGATCTTGGCGGTCGGACCGCCCAGCGCCAAACGTTGACCGAGCGCCTCGCGCAGGGTGATCGGCGCGGCCAGTTTAAGCATCGCGGGCGAGACGAGTTCTTCGCCGGAGGCCCCCAGGCGCTCGATGATCTCGGCGACCTCGGTCGGACGGTTGGTCGGGAAAACACCCAGCGAATCACCGGCCTTGTAGACGAGATCGCTGCCATCGAGGCTCACGACAAAATGCCGGGTTTCCTTGGCGGAACCGGGCTTGTTGAGCAAACGGTTCTCGGTGAGCTTTGCCGGGAACGGGTTATCTTTGCTAAAGGTGGATACTGCGGCGGGAACAGACATAAAGACAAACCAGTTGGCCACCGCAGCCACTCGCGCAAGCCCTTACTTGAGATCTTGGTTGTAGCTGCTCCATTCGTATTTCTCCTCCATGACCGTCGGCTTTTGCTCCCGGTCAAAACTTCCACACCCATGTCCGTTCCGCCGTTCCCTTCTTGCCCGCACCTCCCAGCGTCGCGAGCCGCGCTCGATCATCGCCACCTCGGCCGGCACGGAGAGGCGCGGGACGCCGGTTTCTACCTTTCCTGCCTCGAATACGCCCAGACACTCTGGGAACGCGGCCTAGCCGCCCGCGCCATGCTCTGCCTCGACCGGGCTCTCGGTGCTGATCTGCACGGCGCGGAGCCGGAGTTGCGGAAGCATCCGCTGCCCTACGCCGCAATGGCATGGTTTTTAACCCACACCCCGCCCGGAGTTTTCATCGGCAATCCGCGCGTGCACTTCCAGCACTACGCCGACCGAATGAACGAACCCCGCCGCGAACAACGCCGCTGGCGCGCCTGGGCATGCTGGGCTTTGACTCGCCGGCTGAGGCCGGATTGGCCGGCCGATCCGCGCCACGATGTCGTGGAACCGAGCGAAGACACGATCGCGACCGGACTCGAAATTCACGGCCTGCCCGGCGAGGCCGCGCTCTGGCGGCGCATACTTGACGCCGAGCCACCTGTCGAACCCCTGCCTTGAAAGGGACCTTTTCGATATCGGGAAAAAAGTCTTAAAAAACTCCCGAAAGGACACTTGACACCCCCTCGACGGGCCCATCTGTTCACCGCTCTTCCTCATCCGGGGTGATAGCTCAGCTGGTTAGAGCGTCTGCCTGTCACGCAGAAGGTCGCGGGTTCGAGTCCCGTTCATCCCGCCAGTTTTAATCCCTCATCTCTAACGAGATGAGGGATTTTTTATGCACTGATTTCAGAAAGCCGTTTTAGGCGTAAAAACCGCTAAAAACCGGCAAAAACCGCTTTTACCCCCACATTGCCCCCACACGAAGGGGGCTGTCAGTGGTCCATCATTCTTTGAGCCGGTAGAATTCCATCATCAACCTGCCGATCTGCACATACAGATCCTTCTCCCTCCGGACTTGGATTTCTAGCTCAGGGGGAAGTCGTCGTTTCAGTCCGCTATGATCCTAGGCAGGTTAGCCGACGGACAAGTTAGGTCTTGGGTTTCCGAGCCGCGAGGCGGGCAAGAAACGCAGGCACTTCGTCGGGAGTGCAGAGAGTTCCCATGGTTAATCCTGCAAACATCAGGTCTTCGCGACTCGGTTCGGCCAAGAGAAACTCCGCCCATTTCTTTTCCTTCTTGAAGAGCTTCAAGAATGGTTTGATTCCGGCGTTGCTTTCGATCCAGTCAATGAC
>JAIYBI010000096.1 GCA_027488595.1 Opitutaceae bacterium
CGCGGGCTGCTTTATCACCCGGGACGGCCAACCACTCGTCGCCGACCGCGATTTCCGTATTGGAAAAGTCGTTACACCCACTGGCGTCGACCTCATCGTCTGGCTCGACTTCTCCGCCGAGTCGCCGCTGCACATAGTCGTCTCTCCGCCATGAACACCCTTTTCACCGGTCGTCTCCTCGCCTTCGCGCTATTTCCCGCCTCCGCGCTTTTCGCCGCGCCCGCGCCTGCGCAACGCACCTTCCCGACGGGCGCGGTCCATCTCCACGTCGCGCTTTCCGGCGACGACCGGGCTCCCGGCACGAGTTCGCAGCCGTTTGCCACCCTCGGCGCGGCGCGCGATGCCGCCCGCCGCCTGGCTGGTAAGCAGCCTGTCACCATCCATGTCGCTGACGGCGTTTACTACCTGCCCGGCACGCTCGTCCTCGGTCCGGAGGACTCGGGTGGTCCAGCCACTCCCGTAGTGTATCGCGCCGCTAACGAGGGCCGCGCCGTCCTCAGCGGCGGCCTGCGTCTCGACCTCCGCTGGCGTCCCTATCGCGACGGCATCCTCCAGGCGTCCACGCCGACGGCTCTCGCCCTCGACCAGCTCTTCGTGAACGGCACGCGGCAGATCATGGCGCGTTATCCGAATTTCGATCCGGCCCTCACCACAGCCGCCTACCAGGGCTTCGCGGCCGACGCATTTTCGCCCGAGCGTGCCGCCCGCTGGGCCGATCCCGCCGGTGGTTTTATCCACGCGATGCACTCGGCCCGCTGGGGCGGTTATCATTACCGCATCACCGGCAAAAATCCCGACGGCTCCGTCGCCTACGAAGGCGGCTGGCAGAACAACCGCCAGATGGGCATGCACGCCCGTTTTCGCATGGTGGAAAACATACGCGAGGAGCTCGACGCGCCCGGCGAATGGTTCCACGACGCGTCCGCGTCTGTGCTCTACTTCATGCCGCCGCCTGGCTTTGACCCCGCCAGCGCCGTGGTCGAAGCGGTGCGCCTGCGCCACCTCGTCGAGCTGCGCGGTTCCTCAAGCGCGCCTGTGCGCCATGTCGCCTTTGAGGGCTTCGTTTTTCGCCACGCCGCCCGCACCTTCATGGATAATCGCGAACCGCTCCTGCGATCGGATTGGACGATCTATCGCGGCGGTGCAGTCACGGCCGAAGGCGTGGAGGACGTCCGCCTAATCGATTGCGTCTTCGATCAGCCTGGAGGCAACGCCGTCGTCGTCACCGGTTACGCCCGCCGCATGCTCGTTCGCGGCTGCCACATCCGCGATCCCGGAGCCAGCGGTGTTGTCTTCGTCGGTCTCCCCTCCGCCGTCCGCGATCCACTCTTTGAATACAAGCAGACCCAGGATCTGGCAAAGATTGACCGCACGCCCGGTCCGCGTTCGGACGATTACCCGTCCGATTCCGCCGTGGAAGATTGTCTCATCACCGGCGTCGGCCGCGTCGAGCGCCAGGCCGCCGGCGTGCAGATCTCGATGTCCGCGCGCATCCGCGTGGCCGACACGTCGATCTACGACTGCTCCCGCGCCGGCCTCAACATCGGCGACGGCACCTGGGGTGGGCACGTGATCGAGCGCTGCGACGTCTTCGACACCGTCCTCGAAACCCACGACCACGGCTCCTTCAACTCCTGGGGCCGCGACCGCTACTGGTCCTCCAAACACCGCGACGTCTCCGAGCCCGCTGTCAAAGCCGATCCCGCGCTGCCGTTTCTCGACGCCGTCGAGACCACCATCATCCGGCACAGCCGGTGGCGCTGCGACCACGGCTGGGCCATCGACCTCGACGACGGCTCGTCCAACTACGACATCCACCACAACCTCCTGCTCGCCGGCGGACTCAAGCTCCGCGAAGGCTACCGCCGCCGCGCCTGGAACAACGTCATCATCAACAACGGCCTCCATCCCCACGTATGGTTCGATGGCTCCGACGATCACTTGTACGCGAACATCGTCATGGCCGCCCACGCCCCCGTGCGCTTGCCGAAAGGCTGGGGCGTCGGCGTGGATCGTAATCTCTTCGATTCCCCGGCCGATCTCGAAAAGCACCGCGCCTCCGGCGCGGACCCCCGCTCCATTGCCGGCGATCCGCGCTTCCTTGACCCGGCCGCCGGAGATTTCCGTGTCGCGAAGGATTCCCCCGCGCTCGCCCTCGGCTTCGAAAATTTCCCGATGGATCGCTTCGGCGTAAAAAAGCCTTCGCTCCGCGCCATCGCCCGCACCCCCGTCATCCCCCCGCTGATCGCTCCTCCGGCTCCCGCCGCCACAGCCGCCGTCCCCGCGGAACGCCGCGCCGTCTGGCTTGACGCGTCCGTGCGCGCCCTGGGCGGCGAAGAGTTCTCCGCCTTCGGCGTCAGCCGTGACTCCGGCGGCGTGCACGTGCTCACCGTCCCCCCCGGCTCCTTGGGCGCGCAGCTCGGCCTCCGCCCGGGCGACCTCGTGCAACGCGTCGGGGATCGGCCGGTCGTCACGCTCGACGATCTTCTCGGCGCGCCCTCCCCAGCACCGGGAGTCAGCATCCATGTTATCCGAGATCAGCAACCCCGCGTTCTCACCGTCCCATAGAATGGATTCCACCCGTAGATTTTTCCTGGCCCTCGCCCTCGCGTTGCTCCCCGCCTCCGCGCTCTTCGCCGAGCCCGCGCACACCTCCGCGCCCGCACGGCCCAACTTGCTTTTCATCCTCTCCGATGACCAGCGCTGGGATGCCCTCGGCTGCGTCGGCGACCCCGCCCTGCAAACCCCGCATCTCGACACCCTCGCCGCGCGCGGCCGCCATTTCCAAAACCACTTCGTCACCACCCCGATCTGCTCCGTCAGCCGCGCCTCCATCTTCACCGGCCAATACCTGCGCCGCCACGGCTTGAACGACTTCAAGCGCACCCTCCCGCCCGCCCGCTGGGCCGAGAC
>JAIYBI010000085.1 GCA_027488595.1 Opitutaceae bacterium
GCCTGATAAGCTTTCGCGTCGTGGATGACGTGGTCCGCCGGCAACACCGCAAACACGCCCTGCGGATCGCGCGCGCCCACGATGGCCGCCGCGAGGCCCACCGCCGCCGCCGTATCGCGTCCCATGGGCTCGACGATCACGTTGGCGGGCGGAAGAAAGCCCTTGCAAACCCGCGCCACCGCCTTGGCCTGCGCGGCACTGGTGATGACCAGAATGTTTTTCGCCGGCACCAGCGGCTTGATGCGTTTCAAGGTTTGCGCGAGCAGCGGAGTTGATCCCACCACCGGAAGCAGATGCTTGGGACACGCCGCCCGGCTCTGCGGCCAGAAGCGCTCACCTTTTCCGCCCGCGATCACCACCGCATAAAATGAAGTTTTCATCGCGCCAATTCAACCGGCCCGCCGCACGCGCCGCAACGCCGCAGTTGCGCTGTCGGCGCCTAACCGCAATTTTGATCGCATGGCATCCACAGACTCATCTTCCGCATACCCTTTGGAGATCTCCGTTGAGGAAACCCGCCGCCTGCTCACCGAACAGCCGGGCGAAGTCCTCCTCATAGACGTTCGCGAGCCCTTCGAATATGAAACGGCACACATCAACGGCGCGCAGCTCATCCCGATGCGCCAGATTCCCGAGCAGGTCGGCGCTTTGCCCAAAGACAAACACCTGCTCATTCATTGCCATCATGGCGGGCGCAGCCTGCGGGTAACCCAGTATCTGCGCGCCCAAGGTTACGTTGCCGTCACCAATATCGCAGGCGGCATACAAGCCTGGTCCGAACGTATAGATCGGTCTATTCCGACTTACTAAGGGATGGGAATGAGAGTAGAGTATCAAAACGACATGGAAGCTTTGGTAGCGGCCATGGCGCGTGCAAAATCGCATCCCTATAGCAGTCTATAACCGCCATTTGAGCATGGGCTCTAAACCGTTCACGGCTCCTGAGCGCCGTTCATAAAACAAAAACGCCCCCGACCAGTGGCCGGGGGCGTTTTTACACACAAAAACTAAATCCCTGATTAAACCTGAGCCGGAGCGGCCTCGGCGGCGGCGGGCGCGGCGGCGCGAGCCTTTACCAGACCAAGCTCCTTCTTGATGTTTTGGACGCTGGGCGCGGAGATACCAAGTGCCTTGGCGATTTCCTGACCGGTCTTGCCGGCATCAACCATCGCCTTCACTTCGGCCTTCACTTCGGGAGTGATCTTGGCGCGCTTTCCTTTGGCGGCTTTTGGCGCCTTTGCGGCTTTGGGAGCCTTGGCGGCTTTTGGTCCCTTGGCGCCTTTGGCAGCCTTGGACTTACCCCCTTTACCAGCAGCGTCTTTCAATGCTTTGATAAAGTCATTGAGGTTGGCGTAGCCGTAGTCGGCGGGCAGCTTGGATAAAGCTGAGACGCGGTCGGCGGCGAGTTTGGCTTCGGCCTGCGCGAGCTTGGCCTTAGCTTTGGTGAGTTCTGCAATTTGATCAATGAATGACATACGCTTTCCTCTATGTTACGATTCTCAGGAATATCAAGCGTGTATCAAAAAAGTTTTTAGCACGCGCATCCTATTAGATTGTCATGGCGTGATAGCCGCCATCAACCACCAGCTCTGCACCCGTGATAAAAGATCCCGCCGGTCCGGCGAGCAGAAGCGTGGCGCCGATCAACTCCTTCGCCTCGCCAAAGCGCTTCATCGGGGTGTGCCCCATGATTGACGCCACCCGGTCCGGAGTAAGCACTTTACGATTCTGCTCCGCCGGGAAAAAGCCCGGCACCACCAGGTTAACCCGCACGTTCTGCGGCGCCCATTCCCGGGCCAGGTTTTTCGATAGATTATGCACCGCCGCCTTGCTGGCCGAATACGTGAACACGCGCGAAAGCGGCACGATTCCCGACATGGAACCCAAGTTGATAATCGAGCCGCCCGCGCCGCGCGCCACCAGATATTTGCCGAAAACCTGGCAGCCCAAAAACACGCTCTTGTAATTCACGCGCATGATACGATCGCACTCCTCCTCGCTTATATCGAGGAAGGGCGTGGCCGAGTTGATACCGGCACCGTTCACCACGATGTCCACCCGCCCGCTCTTGGCCAGCACCGCTGCGAGCAATCCCTCCAGCGCCGCTTTATCACTCGCTTCGGCTGCATAGAACCAGGCCTTGCCACCGGCTGCCGCGATCCGATCCAGCCGAATCTGCGCCTTCTCTACGTTGCGGCCGACCAAAACCACTTCCGCACCCGCCGTCGCCAAGCCCTCGGCCATCGCACCGCAGAGTTCACCGGTTCCGCCAATCACGACGGCCACGAGGCCTTGTAGCGAAAAGAGCGAGTTAACATAAGAGGCGGACGAGGAGTTGGTCATAGTTGTAAGGGTTCCTGGTATCCTGATCAAAACTCCGGGTCCCGGTCACGGCTTTGCCATCTGAACTGATTTTCAGTTTTAGCCCCGCCCGTCCGTCGCTGCGCCTTCCTGACCGCTCCGCGCTTTCGCTTGCGCCGTCCGCCCCACGCTCGGTTACTGCTCCAATCATGCCGCTGATTCCCATCGAAGATACTTTTGCCGACGTTATCACTAAAGCCCAACGCGGCTACGGTATCACTCCGGATGAAATGGCCGTGCGCGCCGATATATCACTCGCCGAGCTGCAAGCCCTGCAAGCCGGAGAACTCAACATAGCCTGCCTCCGCCGCGTCGCCCGCCACCTCCAGCTCGACCCTGACGCGCTCGAAAGACTCGCCCTCAACGCCGTCTACCCCCGCGCTCCGCATATCCCCCGCGGCTTCGCCTTGTTCAACACCCGGGACGACGATATGACGGTGAACAACTACCTCGTCTGGGACGCGAAAACCCGCGAGGCCGCCATTATAGACACCGGCACCGACCCCACCGAATTGCTCGACCTCGTCGCCGCCGAACGCCTGCGGGTGAAGTCCATCTTCCTCACCCACACCCACTCCGATCACATCGCTGCCCTCGCTCCGCTCGCCGCCGCCACCGGCGCCACGGTGTGGGCCAGCGAACGCGAACCGGTGGACTTCCCCGGTGCCCGAGTTTTTGCCGAAAACGCCTACTTCCACCTCGGCACCATTGCCATCAAAGCGCTCTCCACCTGGGGCCACTCTCCCGGCCAGACGACCTTCTACGTGCAAGGCCTCAGCTACCCGATCGCCCTGTGCGGCGACTCGCTTTTCTCGTGCTCGATCGGCGGCAGCCCGACCCACTTCCGCGAGCAGGTTAAAAACACCCGCGCCCGAATTTTTTCACTGCCCAAGGACACTATCATCGGCCCGGGCCACGGTCCCTTGACGACGCTCGCTTTCGAGCGGGTGAACAACCCTTTCTTCGCCCGTCCCTCCGCCAAGCCCGCGCCGGAACCCGGGAAGTAGGCAACGACCGGCATTTTTACCGAATCCTTACTCGTCCCGCCGGCATTAGGGTTAGACTCACGCTTCGTTTTTATCCTATAAACAGCCATGAAGTTATCCATTCGGCGGCAGACCTTCTTGATCCTCGGGCTGGCGCTGAGCCTGAGTGTCAGTCTGATCATCATCGCCCTCGATGAGGGTCTCAGGGACCGGCTCGGCGACACGTATTGGATTATAGGACTGGCCTTGATCGGGAGCATTCTTCTCGTCCTCACGGGCTATGTTTTCGACCGCACTCTGATTCAAAAGATCAGGGAAATCAGTCAGCAAACCGCGGCAAGCCCCGCCAGCGCCCTCGATTCCGCCGGACCGGCCGAAAACGACCGCGACCCGGACGATATCATGGGCTTGGCCCGAAAGATCGAGCAGATGGCCCGCCGGCTCCAGCAAACCGAGGCCGGCTACCGCGCCATCGTCGAGGATCAGGCCGACCTGATTTGCCGCTACAAAAGCGATGGCCGCCTCACTTTCGTGAACGGTGCCTACGCCCGTTTTCTGGGCAAGCCCCGCCAGGAACTCACCGGCCATCCGTGGACGCTGATTGTCTCGAAGCTCACCCCTTGGAGCATCTTTGAAGACTGGCCGGAAATCGCCAGCTTCGAGGCCCGTTCCAACGACGCCGAGGGACGGCTCTGCACTCATCTCTGGGCGCACCGCGCCATCAAAGATTCCGAGGGCAAGGTCGTGGAGTATCAGGCCGTGGGCCACGACATCACGCTGCGTAAACAAGCCGAGCTCGCCCTTCACGACGCCAAAAACGCCGCTGAATCCGCCGACCGCGCCAAGAGTGAGTTTCTTACCATTGTCAGTCACGAGATTCGCACCCCGATCAACGGCGTGGTGGGCTTTGCCCGGCTCCTCCGCGAGACATCGCTCACCCCTGAGCAAGCCAACTACATCGAGACCATCCACCGCTGCGGCCTCGGCCTTGAGACGCTCGTCTCGGATATCCTCGACCTTTCCAAGATCGAAGCCGGACGGCTCGAAATCGCGGAACAACCGTTTTCGCCGCGTGACTGCCTTGAGGACGTCGTGCGCCTCTTCGCCGAGCAAGCTCGCGGCGCCGGCTTGCAGCTCACCGGGAAAGTCTCCGACGCGGTTCCCCAGATTGTTCGCGGCGACCAACACCGCTTGCGTCAGATTTTAACCAACCTCGTGGGAAACGCGCTCAAGTTCACCGAGAAAGGCGGAGTCACCATAGATATGCAGGGCGAGTTTCCGAGCGCCGCAACGGCGTCCGAGAAACGCGAGTTCAGGCTGAGCTTCGACATCACCGATACCGGCGTCGGCATCAGACCCGAGGACATGCCCCGCCTCTTCCGCGCCTTTCATCAGGTGGATACCTCGACCACCCGCCGCCACGGCGGCACCGGCCTCGGGTTGGTCATATCGAGGCGACTCTGCGAGCTGATGGGTGGCACGATCAGCGCCCGCAGCAATCCGGGCACGGGTTCTACTTTCTCCTTCACCGTGAGGATGGTTTACTCAAAGGGCGATACCATGCTTCCTTTTCCCGAGGAACCCCGCGCCGCTGTGAAGCACCCGGTTTGATCCACTCTGAACCGGCGCGAATCTGGCCCGCGCCGACCCCAGGGAGGGAACGTGGATCAGGCGCGGGTGCGGGGCGGATGTTGAAGATTGTCTGTGCCGGAGATGGGTTTTCGCGTAGCCCTTGGCGGATTTCATGAAACGGCCCGTCGTTTTCCGCACCACTTTCGCCGCACTGCGCCAGCTCGGGCTTTGGATGGTGCTGGCCGCTCCGGTGGGAGTGCTCGCGGGGTCTGCGAGTGCGTTTTTTTTGTGGTCGCTGGAGTGCGTGACGCGGACGCGCTTCGACCATCCTTGGCTGCTCTGGTTGCTGCCGGTGGCGGGTGTCGTCATTGCGTGGGTTTATCACCTGGCGGGAAAAAACGCGGAGCGCGGCACGAATCTGTTGATAGACGAGATTCATCAGCCGGGGGGCGGGGTGCCGGCGCGCATCACGCCGCTGGTATTCGGCGCGACGCTGGTGACGCATCTCTTCGGCGGGTCGGCCGGGCGCGAGGGCACGGCGGTGCAAATGGGCGGCGGTCTGGCGAGCGCGTTTGCGCGGGTTTGCCGCATCCCAACGGAGCATCGGGGTCTGCTGCTGATGGCGGGTGTGGCGGCGGGCTTCGGGTCGGTCTTCGGCACGCCGCTGGCGGGGACGGTTTTCGCACTGGAAGTGCTGACGGTGGGGCGCATTCGCCACGAGTTCATCGTCCCGTGCTTGCTGGCGGCTTTCATCGGCGATTTTACCTGCGCGGCGTGGGGCGTGCACCATGTGGTCTATCGAATCGCGGCGGAGTTGCCGGCGGGCGGGTTTACGGTCGGGTGGATTGACCTGGCGGTGCTAGGCAAGGCGGCGGTGGCGGGCGCGGTATTCGGATTGTGCGCGCGGTTTTTCGCCTTCGCCACGCACGGGGTCGGCGCGGCGAGCAAGCGATACATTCGGGTGTTTTGGCTGCGACCGGTGGTCGGCGGCGTGCTCGTGATCGCGTTGGTTTGGGGTCTCGGCACGCGGGAGTATCTCGGCCTCGGGGCCTGGAGCCCGAACGCGGGAGACGTGACGCTGGCGTCGGTGTTCACGGCGGGCGGGGCGGAGACGTGGAGCTGGTTTTGGAAACTGGCGTTCACCGCGATCACGCTCGGTTTCGGGTTTAAAGGCGGCGAGGTGACA
>JAIYBI010000268.1 GCA_027488595.1 Opitutaceae bacterium
CGATTGTTCACTACAACGCCCCCGTCCTCCGGCAAAAGGGCGCACCCGTCACCCAGTTCGACGCGGCGCTGGCCGAGCTTGCCCACAACATGATCGCCACCATGCACCTCGCCCGTGGCATCGGCCTCGCCGCCCAACAGGTCGGCCGCGCCCTGCAACTTTGCGTGATCGATCTGCGCGAGACCGACCGCGACTTCAGCTGGGAGCTCGACGGCGCCCAGACCCCGCTCGAGCTCTTTATGCCCGCCGTGCTGGTCAACCCCAAGCTGGAGCTGCTTCCGTCCGAAAAAATCAGCTACGAGGAGGGTTGCCTCTCCTTCCCCGAGATCCGCGGCGACATCCTTCGCCCCAATCTCGTTCGCGTCACCTACCAGGACCTCCAGGGCACTCCGCACACCCTGCTGTGCAACGGTCTCCTTGGTCGCTGCATTCAACACGAGGCGGATCACCTTAACGGCACGCTCTTCATTGACCGCATGGCGAAGGGCGTCCGCCGTCCGCTCGAGCGCGACATCGCCGCTCTCGCGGAAAAAACCAAGGCCGCCGCGACATCCAGCACCGCGCCTTGCTCGCAGCCCCCGGTGGTCTGAGCCGCCCGCAACCGCTCCCTGCCCGCACAGTTCCCGCGACTGTTTGCAGAGGCCTCCTCTTCGCGCCGCCTCGCATCGCCCGCATTTTACACTTTTCCCCATGAGCCAAAAATCCGACGGCATGAACTACGCCCCCCAGGGCATCCCCCGCCCTGTGGTCAAACCCGGTGAATTCATCTTCGCCGCCGCTTTCCTCGATCACGGTCACATCAACGGCCAGTGCAACGGTCTCGTCGAGGCCGGCGGCCAGTTGAAGTGGGTTTACGACGGCGACCCCGCCCGCGCCCAGGCCCTCGCCTCCCGTTTTCCCGGCGCGCAGGTCGCCAGCTCCTTCGAGGTAATCCTCGCCGACCCCGCCGTGCATCTCGTCGCCGCCGCCGCCATCCCCAACCTGCGCGGCGCCATCGGCTGCCGCGTCATGGAGGCGGGCAAGGACTACTTCACCGACAAGACCCCTTTCACCTCGCTCGACCAGCTCGACGCCGCCAAGGCCGTCGTTGCCCGCACCGGCCGCAAATACGCCGTCTATTTCAGCGAACGCCTCCACGTTGAGTCCGCCATGTATGCCACCGAGCTCGTGCAACAGGGCGCCATCGGCCGCGTGCTCCAGGTCATCGGCCTCGGCCCGCATCGCCTCGGCACCGGCCGGCCTGATTGGTTTTTCAAAAAAGCCCAGGTCGGCGGCATTCTCTGCGACATCGGCAGCCACCAATTCGAGCAGTTCCTCACCTTCACCGGCGCGACCGACGCCACCGTCACCCACGCCGCCGTGGCCAACTACGCCAACCCCGACCATCCCGAGTTCGAGGACTTCGGCGAGGCCAACCTCCTCGGCGACAACGGCACCACCAACTACATCCGCGTGGACTGGTTCACCCCCGCCGGCCTCAGCACCTGGGGCGACGGCCGCATGACCATCCTCGGCACCAAGGGCTACATTGAACTGCGCAAATATCTCGACGTCGGCCGCGATAAAACCGGCAACCACGTTTACCTCGTGGACGAAAAGGGCGAACACCACATCGAGGTCTCCGGCAAGGTCGGCTTCCGCTACTTCGGCGAGCTCATCCTCGACTGCCTCAACCGCACCGAAAACGCCATGACGCAGCGCCACGCCTTCAAGTCCGCCGAGCTCTGCCTCCGCGCCCAGGCCGCCGCCCGCCGCATCGCCTGACGCGCCTCTGGAGTGCGGAGCCTCGGCTCCGCTTTCGACGACACGCCTCGGCGTGCCGACCATCCCTGCCCCCGTCCCCCGCGTTGACCTTCGCGCAATCCCGCCAACGCTTCCCGCTTCATGAGCTTCAGTATCACCACCAAGCGCGGCGACGACGGCACCACCGGCCTGCTCTACGGCCAGCGCGTCCCGAAGGACCACCCGCAGATCGAGGCGCTCGGCACCTGCGATGAACTCAACGTCGCCCTCGGTCTCGCCCGCGCCGCCGGAGCCAATGCCCACGAAGCGACCAACACCCTGTTGCTCGCGATCCAGAAAGACCTCGTCGCGCTCATGGGCGAGCTCGCCTGCGCCGAGGCGGACGTCGCCCGCTACCGCGACTCCAAATTCCCCAAGCTCGACGACGCTTCCCTCGCCGGGGTGGATGCCGCCGCCGCCGCACTGGAAGCCCGCGGCCTGCGCTTCGATGGTTGGGCCACGCCGGGTGCCACGCCCCTCGCCGCCGCCTTTGATAACGCACGTGTTGTAGCCCGCCGCTGCGAACGCCGACTCACCAGCCTGGCCGCCCACGGTCGCACTCTCAGCCCGCTCATCATGGCCTACGTCAACCGCGTCTCCGATCTGCTCTGGCTCCTCGCCCGCGAAGCCGAGCAGACTACCCTGCCGCCAAAGTAGTCGCCGCTTTCGGTTTATCTCTGCGCAGGCCCTCCGGTTAAACGCACTCATCTCGCGATTTCAATTGTAAAAAATTGGTTAAGTGTTAAAATAGAGTGATTTACGTTATAATTGTTACGCAAAATTAATATGGAGTTCATTCTGTGTTCATTTTGGCCTGTTAGGGTGTGAGGGTGAAATTCCTTCCCCCTTCGCCACCCGTTTCTTCACCTCGCGCCACGTCTGTCCACCCCGCCGCCTCCGCTCTGGATGAGGCTCCTCGCCACTCGTCCGCCGCACGCTTCCTCTGGTGCCTCGGGGCTGTCGCCAGCCTCTTTCCCGGCCGCGGAGCGCGGGCCGAGGACAGTGTCACGTTCAAGGCGCAATCTTGGCAGGAGGACGCCGACCGCGTCCGCGTTGATTCCCAGTATGCCTTGCTTGAGGCCAACCTCACGCCCGACATGCGGCTCAAGGTCATGGGACTGGTTGACACCATCGCCGGTGCCACGCCGACCGGCGAGAAGCCTGCCACCCCCGGCGCCGCCGTGCCGACCTCACGCATGGAGGAAGTGCGCCGCGCTTGGGACGCCAACGTTGCCTACCAATTTAAACGCGTGAACGTCGCCGCCGCCTACGGCGTGAGCCGCGAGAGCGACTACGTCTCCAACGGCACCTCGTTGAACACCGTCACCGACTTCAACCAGAAGAACACCAACTTGCTGCTCGGTTGGGGCCATACCGACGATCGCATCATGTCGAAGTTCTGGCCCTCGGGCGATCGCGCCAAAACCGGTGACGACTACATCGTGGGCGTCACCCAGCTCCTCTCCCCCGAGACGTCCGTCACCGCCAATATCAGCTACGGCCACTCCGACGGGTTCATGAGCGATCCCTACAAGATCGTCTCCACCACCAACCTCGATGTTGACCCGGGCACCTACTACACCCCGCCGGAAAACCGTCCGCGCGAGAAGGACAAGGTCAGCGTTTTCCTCGGCGTTAACCAACACTTCGAAAAACTCGATGCCGCGCTCGATGGTTCGTATCGGTATTATCAGGACAGCTTCGGAATCAAGAGCCACACCGTCGAACTGAAGTGGGTTCAACGTGTCGGCACGCACTTCCTCGTCGAGCCCGTCGTCCGCTACAGCCGGCAGTCCGCCGCGGATTTCTACTACTACGATCTGGACGCCGCCGGCATCGTTACTTCCTACGACCCTAGCTTTGAAACCGGCACGGGCAAGGGCCCCTTCTACTCCTCGGACTACCGCCTCTCCCGTCTGGAGACGCTGAACCTCGGCCTCAAGCTGGCGTGGATTATCAACGACCACTTCACGGTGGATTTCGCCTACGAGCGTTACCTGATGAACGGCCTGGACGGGACTACTCCCTCCGCCGCTTACTGCGACGCCAACGTCTTCACCTTCGGCCTCAAACTTTCGCGCTGACGAAAATGGCCTCGCTCACTCTACCCGTGCCTTCGCCGACCGCCTCCGCCTCGCGTGAGTCCGCCGTGCGCAAGCATCGCTGGCCCGCGTTGGGCACTGTTTGCGAGGTGCAATACGTGTGCGCCGACCCCGAAGCCGCCCGTCGCTTCGAGACCGCCGCCATCGCCTGGGCGGCCGCCTTCGAGGCAAAATACTCCCGCTTCCGCCCGGATAGTTTGGTGAGTCGCATCAACGCCGCCGCCGGTGGCGATTGGGTCGCGATTGATACCGAGATGGAGCACATGCTGAATTTCTGCGCCTCGCTCCACTTCATGACCAAGGGCGTGATGGACGTGACCGCCACCCCCGTGCTGCGGCTCTGGGATTACAAGAGCGCCACACCTCGCATTCCGTCCCAGGAAGAAATCGCCGCCGCGCTCCGCCTCGTCGGCTGGTCCAAAGTGCAACGCGCCCACGGCAAGGTGCGCCTGCCCGAGGCCGGAATGGCCCTCGACTTCGGCGGCTGGGGCAAGGAATACGCGGTTGATGCCGTCGCCGCTCTCGCCCGCACCCACGGGCTCACCGATGTGCTGGTGGATTTCGGTCACGACTTGATGGCCTTCGGCGCCCCTCCGGGCAAACCCGGCTGGCACATCGGCCTGGAAGATCCCGCCAATCCGGGCGGCGCGTGCAAGGGCAGCCTCGCCGCCTCTAACGTCGGCGTCGCCAGCTCCGGCGACTACCTGCGCGGCTTCACCATCGCGGGCAAACGCTACGGCCACATCGTCAACCCGGCCACCGGCTGGCCCGTCGCCAACGGCTGCCGCCAGGTCACCGTGGTCGCGCCTTCCTGTCTGCTGGCGGGAGCGCTTTCCACCGCGATTTTCATCCTTGGTCCCGCCGCCGGCCTGAGTCTGGCCTCGGAGATCATGGGCGCGGAAGCCCGCATCATCACCGATACGTCGGTGCAACAATCCCGAAATTTTTTCCATTATGTCGTATCTTAAAAAAACTACGTTGGTCTGTCTGCTTGGTCTCGTGTGGGGCGCGCTTACCGCCTCCGCCGAGGTCAAGGTCGGCACGCCTTTTCCCGAACTCGCGACCTTCGCTCTCGAAGGCACGCTCCCGCCGCGCGATGGCCGCGTGGTCTTGATTGATTTCTGGGCCACGTGGTGCGCGCCGTGCAAAGCATCGTTCCCTTTCTACAGCGCGCTCCAGACCGAGCTGGCTCCCCGCGGCTTCACCTTGATCGCCGTGAGCGTGGACAAAAAGGCCGCCCCCTTTGACGAATTCGTCAAACGCTTCGCGCCCACTTTCGCCACTGTGCGAGATGGCAAGCAGGCGATGGTCGCGGCCATCCAGCCGCCCGCCATGCCTACCTGTTACCTGCTCGACCGCAAGGGTGTGCTGCGCCTCGTGCACAGCGGCTTCCACGGCGACGCCGACGGACAAAAACTTCGCGCCGAGATCATCAAGCTCCTGGAGGAAAAACCATGAAACCATCTTTTTTAATTCTGCCCGTCCTCGCTCTCGCCTGCGCCTGTGCCGGCGGATGTTCGACCGCCAAACTCGTCCGCGTGCAACCGTGGGAACGCGCCACTCTCGCCGACTACACCATGCGCTCCGATCGCGACCCGCTCCACACCGCGATGAGCGAGCATATCTATTTCTCCCGCGAAGCCTCTTCCGGCGGCCGCGGCGTCGGCGGCAGCGGTTGCGGATGTAACTGAGTCCACCCGCTCCGATTTCCTTCTTTTTATCCCTCCGTCTTAAACGGAGTCAGCGCCGCTACGTGTCCTATTCACCGCTCTATCCCTAGTCCTCGTCACCGTTTCCCATGAATCTCCAGAATCTGCTCTACCGTTTCCGTTGGCTTCACACCCCCGCAGGAATCTTGATGCTCCTGCTGCAACGCACGCCGGTATTGCGAGTTTTGGTGAGCGAGTCGCCCGGCTTTGGTCTCCAGTCGGGCGAGGTGTTGAAGTCCGCCTTCGCCCTCGCCGCGCTCGGAGCTTACAACTCGGTCGCGGGAGCGACGGTGTTCAACGCCACCGCAACCAGCCCCACGTCCGTCACTCCCGCCAGCGGCGGAGCCAACACTACTTTCACCAGCACGGTCGCGGCAAATGGCACCTTCAGCCTCGCTATCAACGGCACCGGCGCACCCAGCACGATCCGCTCGTGGAAGGTCACCGGCACGCTGCCGGCTGGCATTAGCGTAACCGGTGGCACCGCCGTGACCGGGGGTTTTGTTTTCAACGGACTCAAAGTCACCCTTGCCGGCACGCCGACCGTCGCAGGCAACCAGACCATCAGCGTGCGCGCCTATGACTCTCTCAACGCCGCAGGCAACAACGCCGGAGTCACGTGCATCGTGAGCGTTTCGGGCGGAGCTGCGCCCACTCCACAAACAATCACCTTTGGTGCGCTCGCTGGCAAAACCTTCGGTGCCGCCCCCTTCACCGTCAGCGCCACCGCTAGCAGCGGACTCGCTCCAACTTTCACTATCTTCTCCGGCCCTGCCACGATCTCGGGCAACACGGTTACGATCACGGGTGCCGGCACTGTCGTCGTTCGCGCCTCGCAAGCCGGCAACGCAACCTACGCCACCGCTCCCCCGGTGGACCAGAGTTTCTCTGTCTCCCAAGCCACCCAGACCATCTCCTTCGGCGCACTCACCGGCAAAATCTTCGGCGCCGCTCCGTTCACCGTCAGCGCCACCGCTAGCAGCGGTCTCGCGCCAACCTTCACGATCTTCTCCGGCCCCGCCACGATCTCGGGCAACACCGTTACGATCACCGGCGCCGGCACTGTCGTCGTTCGCGCCGCTCAGTCGGGCAACGCCAACTACACCGCCGCCAC
>JAIYBI010000133.1 GCA_027488595.1 Opitutaceae bacterium
CATTCGGCGGTGCATCCAATCCTCTCGCGTTGGTTCTGGAGGCCGTGGCGACTTTCCTGCCGATCTCCAGCTTCTGGATCACCGCCGCCAAGGCCAATGATTCAACTTCTTGGGATGTTTCTACGGTGCTCGTCCAAGCGGTGTTCATCCTCGGCATCGTAGTGCTGGTCTGGTGGCGCGGACACAACTACTGGCAGGCGGTGCGCATCATGGCGCACGAGGCGGAGGAGGCGGCGGCGAACAAATGAGCGAGGCCGCCACGAATACAGACACGCGCCGCGAAGCGCTGGCGGCGGCCCAGCGCTGGCGCCTGCCCTTTGGCCGGCAATCGTGGCGCGGCGCGGCGGGCAACTGGCAGGGCAGCGGGCTGGGCAGCTCGATTGATTTTCAGGATCACCGCGCCTACGTCGCCGGCGACGATCCCCGCTACCTGCACTGGGCGGCCTACGCCCGCACCGGACAGCTCACCATGAAGCTCTACCGCGCCGAAGTCTCGCCTCTGGTGGACGTGGTGGTGGACGTGTCGGCCTCGATGACCTACGATGCGACCAAAGCCGCGCGCGGCGACGCCCTGCTCGGCTTCTGCGCGGAAAGCGCCGCCCGCGCCGGCGCGCCGGTGCGGGTGCACGCGGTGGACGGGCGCCGCGTGCAGGCCGTGGCGACGGAGTCGCTGCGCGGCGGCGATTGGCGGGCGCGGCTTGCCGAACGAACCGTGCCCGCCACTCCTGATCCGGTGCAGCCGATGCCGGGCGCGCTCCCTTGGCGCACAGGCACGATGAAGGTATTGATCACCGACCTGCTTTTTCCCGGCGACCCCGGCGAAGTGCTGCGGCCGATGGCGGCGGGCGGAGGCCTCGCGCTCGTGCTGGCGGTGACATTGGCGAACGAAGCAACCGTGCCGGGCACGGGCAACCTTGAGCTGGTGGATTGCGAGGGCGGGTCGAGCCGTCGGCAGCGGATAGATGCGGGGCTGGCGGCGCGCTACCGGGCGGCCTACGACCGGCATTTCAAACTTTGGCGCGAAGCCGCGCGCCGCTGCAACGTCGGCCTCGCGTGCGTGCCGAGCGAAGGCACCCTGACCACCGCCCTCGGCGGCGAGCCGCGGTCGCAGGGTGTGGTGGAGGCGCTGGCACGATGAGCACGGCGATCACCCTGGGGAATCCGCTCGCGTTGTGGGGGCTGCTGGCGGTGCCGGCGATTCTGGCGATTCACTTTTTCCAGCAACGCTCGCGGCGGGTGGTGGTGAGCACGCGGTTTCTGCTGGAGGCTCTCGCGCCGGAGAGTCGGGGCGGACGTAACTGGGAAAAACTCCGCCACTCGCGCGCGTTGTGGCTCCAGTTGCTCGCGGCTTTGCTCACCGTCTGGGTGCTGCTCGAGCCGCGCTGGCCGCGCGAGGAGTCCACCCAGACCGTCGTGGTTGTGCTCGACCATGCGATCGCGATGCAGGCCGGACGCGACGACGCAGTGACGGCGGTGCGCGGCATTTTTTCGCGCAGCGAAGGCCGTGCCGCGCGCACCACTTGGGTGCTCATGACCAGCGATCCCCGCCAGCCGCCGCTTTATCGCGGTCCGGCGCGTGCGGAGGCCGAGGCGGCGGCGACCCGCTGGCAACCCGTGCTCGGCACGCACGATTACGCTCCAGCCCTCCGCCTGGCGCAGACCCTCGCAGGTGGCGCGGGCCTGGTGTGGTTCATCACCGATACACGCGCAAAAGTTCCGGCGGGGCAGGCCGCGATCGGCGTCGGACGGGCCTTTGCCAACGTCGGTTTTGCGTCCGGCTCGGTGCGGCGCGGAGCGGATGGCGAACGCTGGCAGGCCTTGATCAAAAACAACTCGGCCGACGCGCAGACCAGACAGTGGTGGATCGAGTATGCCGGCGGACGCACCCCGGCGCAGACCCTCGCCCTCGGGTCAGAAGGAGTCGGCGATTTGAGCGGGCCCTTTCCGCCCGGAGCGGAGCGCCTCGAACTGGTGCTGGAGGGCGACCGTTTCGCGCCGGACGACCGACTGCCCCTCGTAAAAACGCAGGCGAAAAAACTCACGGTGCGCATGAACCTCGGCGGAACGAACACTGCGGAAAAGGCGAATCCCACTGCGGAATTTTTTAAGAAACTATTCGACGGCGTCGAAGGGGTGGAGTTTTCCAGCGCACTCAACCCCGGACTGCGCGTCGTCACGGAAGACGGCAACTGGGCGACACCCAAGGGCGCCGCCATTGTGCTCGCGCAGACCCTCACCAACGCGGAGCCGGAGACGACGACGAAGTGGTCTCGCGAGCCGGTGGTGGCGGAGCGGCACCCGCTGGTCGCGGACCTGAACTGGCAGGGCCTTCTCGGGCCCGGACCCTCGGTGCTGAAGCCGGGCACGGCGGACGAAGTGCTGCTCTGGCAGGGCGGGCGTCCACTTGTCTGGCTGCGCACCGGCGCAGGCGGCGGCGCGGCGGCGCGGCAACTGGTGTTGAATTTCGACTGGTCGGCGGGCAACGCCGCGCGGCTGCCGGCGACGGTGCTGCTGCTGCGGCGCTTCGTGACGGAGGTGCAGGCGGCGCAGGCGGGAGCGTATGCAGACAACTTTGACGCTGGCGCGCCCGTGCCTTTGGCGGAGGCAGATTGGGTGGACGGGAAAACGGCGGAGCCGATGATGCTCGAACGCGAAGGCGCTGACCCGATTGCCAAGGCGACGGAAACAAACGCGCGCGCGGGACTGCGCGCTCCCGGCTCGGCAGGGTTTTTCAAAGTGCGGCGCGGCGCGAAAATTCTCGTCACGGGTGCGGCGCAGTTCAGCGATGTGCGACAAAGCGATTTCCGCGCAGCCGAGACTTTCGTGATTCCACCGCCCGCCGGCGCCGAGGCGGGGGCGCGGGAGCGCAACACGCGCGGCGACCCCTATGCGTCGCTCTGGCTGGCGCTGGCTGGCGCGGCCTTACTCGGAAGCTGGTGGCCGGCACGAAGTGGCGGGAGGAAAGTCGCATGAACGTAAACCTCGCCGCGCCCGAATGGCTCTTTCTTGTGCCGGTGCTGGCTTTCCTCGGCTGGCGCGTTCCCGCCCTGCGCCTGCAAGCACCGCTCCGCGCGCTCGTGCTGGCCTTGCTGGTGCTCGCACTGGCGAATCCACGGTGGTCACGCGGCGGCGGCGGGCTCGACTTGTGGGTGTTGGTGGACCGCTCGGATTCGGCGGCGGCGGAGCTGGCGGTGCACGGCCCCGAGTTGGAAACAATTTTAGCCAAATCGAAAAAACGCGAAGATCGTGTTTTCTACGTGGACTACGCGGTGGATGCGGTGCGGCGGGATCAGGGTGATGTGGTGTTTCGCGGCGGCACGCACCAGACCCGCACCGGTGGTGCGCTGGAATTTGCCCTCGCGCAACTCGATCCCGACCGCGCAGCACGACTGCTCGTGCTAGGCGACGCTTACTCGACCGAGCCGCTGGCCGAAGCGGCGGAAAAAGTGCTGCGGCGCGGAGTCGCGCTCGACTACCGTCTGCTGGGCGAAGGCCGGGCGGCGGACGTGCGGGTGGGTGCGGTGGATATCTCGCACCGCGTGCTGCCGGGCGAGGCGTTCCTGGTTGAGTTCTCCCTCACCGGGCGCGGTGACGCCGAAGTGCCGTGGGAGGTGTCGCGCGAAGGCAAAGTGGCGGCGCAGGGCGTGGCCTCACTCCGCGACGGCGCGGCCAGGGTGCGCCTGACCGACCGGCTTGGGCGCGGCGGCGCGGTGCGCTACGAGGTGCGCATCAACCCGGCGGTGGACGCGCATTCGGAAAACAACACGGCGGGCGCGTGGGTCGAGGTGGCGGGCGGCGCGCGCGTGCTGCTCGTGACGAATTACCCCGACGATCCGCTGGCGACGCTGCTCGGCGCGCAAGGCCTGGCGGTGAGTGTGGTTTCAAAGCCTTCCGAACTCGCGGCGGCCTCGCTCACCGGCACGCGCCTGGTGGTGCTCAACAACGTGCCGGCGCATCGCGTGCCCACGGAGTTTTTGGGCGCTCTGGATTTTTTCGTGCGTGAGCAAGGCGGCGGACTGTTGATGGTCGGCGGTGAGAACAGTTTTGGCTCTGGCGGCTATTTCTCGTCGGCGGTGGACCCGCTGCTGCCGGTCTCGATGGAACTGCGCAAAGAGCACCGCAAACTGGCGACCGCAATGGCGATCGTGCTGGACCGCTCGGGCAGCATGGCGGCGAGCGCGGGCGGCGGCATGACGAAGATGGACCTCGCCAACACCGGCACGGCGCGCGCCATCGAGTTGCTGGGCAACTACGACGCGGTCTCGGTTCACGCGGTGGACTCGGAGCCGCACGAGATCGTGGGCCTCGCGCAAGTCGGCCCCAACCGCCAGCGCATGGTG
Source organism: Opitutaceae bacterium (assembly GCA_027488595.1). Lineage (GTDB taxonomy): Bacteria > Verrucomicrobiota > Verrucomicrobiia > Opitutales > Opitutaceae > IMCC26134_A. The sequence goes on from JAIYBI010000133.1 coordinate 4,341, forward strand.
GACTCGGTGCGCCGCATCGTGAGCGCGGGCGGCGGCATCTACGTCGAGGTCGGCCTGCGCGCCGGTTGGGAGGAGTTGAAAAAAGCCGAGACCGGCCAGCGTCACCTGGTGCTCTTCTCGGACGCCAACGACTCGGAGGAGCCGGGCAAATACGTCGAGCTTTTGGAAGAGATGCGGGCGGCGGGCGCGACGGTGAGTGTGATCGGCCTCGGCAAACCGAGCGACGTGGACTCGGCCCTGCTGGAAGACATCGCCAAGCGCGGCGGCGGGCGCATGTTTTTCAATGAAAACGCGGGAGACCTTCCCGCGATTTTTGCGCAAGAGACGGTGTCGGTGGCGCGCTCGGCCTTCATCAAAGAGCCGACCGCGGCGCAAGGCACGCCCGGCTGGAGCGAGATCGCGGCGCGTTCGCCGGAGTGGTTGTCGTCGGTGGATGGATACAACCTCAGCTACCTGCGGCCGGGGGCGACGGCGGCGCTGGTGACGACGGACGAATACCAGGCGCCGCTGGTGGCGGCGTGGGCGCGCGGCGCGGGGCGGGTGGCGGCGGTGTCGTTTCCCCTCGGAGGACCTTTTTCGAACAAGGCGCGCAACTGGGCGGGCTACGGGGATTTTGCCCAGACGCTGACGCGCTGGCTGGCGGGCGAAGACGTGCCGCCCGGGCTGGCGGTGCGCACGCAGATCGAGGGCGAGCAACTGCGGGTGGAGTTGCTCTACGACGAGACCTGGGCGGCGAAGATCGCGCAGACGCCCCCGGTCGCGGCGCTGGCGGAGACGGGGGCGAGCACGGGCACGTCGCCAGAATCGCCTTCGCCGGGCGCGCGCGCGCTGGTCTGGGAAAAGATGGAGCCGGGACGTTTTCAAGCGGTGGCGAGCACCCCGGTGGGCCGGCAACTGCGCGGCGTGGTGCGGGTGGGCGGCGTGAGCGTGCCCTTCGGGCCGATTTCGGCGCTGGGCCAGGCGGAGTGGCGTTTTGATCGCAAAGGACCGACGGAGCTGCGTCAGCTCAGCGCGCGCAGCGGCGGAGGGGAGCGCCTCGACCTGGCGACGATCTGGGACGCGCCGCGCACGACGACAAGCCGCAGCCTGCAACTTTATCTGCTCATCGCTTTCCTCGTCGCGTTAATCGCGGAGGCGCTGCGAACGCGCTTCAGCACGGAGTAGAGCACCCTCGTTGGCGAGAGATTCGAATGAACATTAATTCATGCTGCGTTCACTTTGGCTTCAGGCTATTCGAGTAGAGTGCCGACGTTCCCCCATGCCTGCCACTCGATGTCGTCACCCCTTTTTCTCCATGCCTGCGAATCCGAAGATGAGCGATCGAACCACAGACAACGGCCTCTTCGCCATGCCAAGACATCCTTAACCCCTTACCTCGATGAAAATCCTCGTAGTAGAAGATGAGCGGAAGGTGGCGCGCTTTGTGGCGATGGCTCTCATCGAGCAGGCCTACACCGTGCGCATCGCGGCCTCGTGCGCGGAGGCTCGCGACGCCCTCTCCGAGTCGCCTTGCGACGCAGTGGTGCTCGATCTCGGGCTACCCGACGGCGACGGCCTCTCGCTGCTCGCGGAGTGGCGCAAGGGTGGTTTCCGTGAGCCGGTGCTCATCCTCAGCGCGCGCGACGCGGTCGCGGACCGGGTGCGCGGTCTCAATCTCGGCGCGGATGACTACATGGCGAAACCCTTCAGCGTGGACGAACTCGTGGCCCGCGTGCGCTCACTGCTCAGGCGGCAAACCGGGGGCGGGCGCACCACGCTGCTCACCCACCGCAACCTGCGGCTCGACCTGCTCGCGCGCACGCTGGAGTGCGAGGGCCGGCAGATCGAACTCACCACACGGGAGTTCTCGCTGATTGAGTTGTTCTTCCAAAACCCGGGCCGTGTGCTGACCCGCACGCTGATCGCCGAAAAGGTATGGGAGGCGAGCTACGATCTGGAGACGAATCTCATAGACGTTTACATCCGCCGTTTGCGTCAAAAACTGGAGACGCCGGAGCAACCGCCGCTCTTCAAAACCATTCGCGGCACCGGTTACCAATTACTGCCGTGATGAGCCGGACCCTGACGCTTCGCATCACCCTGCGCTTCGCCGCGCTCGTGACCGCGACGACGATTGTCGTGCTCGCCCTCGGCGGCTGGTTGCTTGACGCGCAAATGCAGCGCGGCCTGGTCATCATCCAGCAGACCGAAGTGACCGAGTTGTTGGGAAAGCTCTCCGGCACCCCGCCCGAACCGGAGGCGGTGCGAACCCGCATCCTGCGCGACAGCCAGGGTGACACCGGCCTGTTTCTGGTGCAGATACACGACCAAACCGGACGCGTTCTCTTTCGCTCGGAAAACCTTGGCTCGGCCTATCTCCCCGACCTCCCGACTGGTGAACCCGGGCGGCATGTGAACCTGCCCGGGGTGGGTGATCTTTACCTGACCGAGATACGCTCGGCAAACTGGCACATCCAGGTGGCCAGCCCGCTCTCGGCGCAGCGCCGCCTCTTGCAAGACTACATGCAAGTGAGCGCCGCCTTGGTGGCGTGTGCCGTCGTATTGAGTCTGGGTATGGGCTACGGTTTCAGCCGGACGATTCTGGAACCGCTGCGTGAAATCGCGCGCACGGCACGCCAGATTAACGCGGAAAACCTAAAGTCCCGCATCGCGGTGCCGCAGGTCCGGGACGAGATCACCGATCTGGGCGCACTGCTCAACGCGATGTTCGACCGACTGGAGGCGTCGTTCGAGCAAGTGCGGCGTTTTGCCGGCGACGTGTCCCACGAGCTCAAGACGCCGCTCGCGATCATGCGCCTCAACGCCGATAAGATCCGCACCCGGCTGGCCAGCGATCCCGAGGCGGTGGCGGCCCTGGACGACTGGCTCGAGGAGCAGACCCGCCTGAGCCGGG
>JAIYBI010000258.1 GCA_027488595.1 Opitutaceae bacterium
CTCCGCCGTCGTCGCGAAGGGCAGGATGTCGTTGAGAAACTGGTGATCCAACCCGTCCACCACCGGCTTCATCGCGTCGGATATCTCCGCGAAATCCACCACGAACCCGCGCGAGTCGAGCGGCCCGCTGCAAAACACCTCCACCACATAGGAATGCCCGTGGACGTTGCGGCACTTGTGACCGACCGGCAGATACGGCAGCGAATGGGCTGACTCGAAGGTGAACTTTTTGGAAACGGTGAACTTCATTACGCTGACCTAGGAGACCTCCGTCCGCCCCGCAAGCCCGCCGCCAGCCAAACCCGAACCTACCAAAATTTCGCATACACCTTTTCCACGCCTAGGTATTAATGCTAGTCACTTGCCCATTGACTAAAGCGGTCCGCACGGCCCTCCGTCACAAGTCAGCACAATTAACCCTATTGATAGTTCGACTCTACACCACCCATGAATCACCCACTTCTTCGCCACCCCGCCCGCGCCGCTGTTGCCGCCGGCTTTCTCCTTCTTGCCGCCACCACCCCGGCCCACGCCGATTCCGTGGCCGTGCGCGATCTCGACCAAGACGGCATCTCAAACAGCATAGACCCCGATATCGATAACGACGGAATCCCCAACGGCCGGGACGACAATGTGGACGGCGGTAAATGCAAAAGCGGCCCCCTCAAGGGTAAATACGTGGGCGACCGCCTGAAGAACTCCAGCACGGCCGAGACCGACATCGACGACGACGGCCTCGCCGACGACTCCTCTCTCGAAACCGACATAGACGGCGACGGCCTGAACGACGACTCCGCCCTCGAACTCGACATTGATGGCGACAAGCTCCTCGACACCTCCAGCAAAGAACGCGACATGGACGGCGACGGCCGGGACGACAGTTCTATCGGCGAACTCGACATCGACGGCGACGGCCTTACGGACGACGCCAGGTCTGAGTCCGACATTGATGGCGACAGCAGCAACGACGACGCCATCGCCGAACTCGACATTGATGGCGATGGCCTCATGGACGACGCCAAGTCCGAAGACGATATCGATGGCGACGGTCGCGCCGACGACAGCGCTGATGAACTCGACATCGACGGCGACGGCCTCAACGACGACGACGAGATGGAAGACGACTGCGACGGCGATGGCCGCAAAAACGACTCGAGTGACGAAGACGACACCGATGGCGACGGCCGCAAAAACGGCTCCGCCTCCGAGAGTGACGACGATGGTGACGGCGAGAGCAACGATGTGGACAAGAGCAGCCACGGCGGGAAAGGCGGCAAAGACGATTAATCCCCCGGCTGCGCTCCGCCTCAGCGTGCATTTCCGATAAGCTCCGGCGCGGCGCCCCTGGCCGCTCCGGAGTTTTTTTGTGCGCTTTGCATCCCATTCCCGTTCGATTACTCCTCCCACCATGCGGGTTAAAAAAATCCACGTCGTAGTCGTCATCGCCGCCCTCTGCGTTTCCGTGGGCGTCGGCCGATATCTTCGGCACCCGCGGCCCGCCCGCACAACCAGCGCCTCACACCCCGCACCTGCGGCCCCCGCGCATCCTATGCCCTCCTCGCGCCCCGCGAGCGATGCCCCCTACACCTCCCGCACCGCGTCAATCGCCAACACGGAACTCACCTCTGTCCTCGCCGAGATAGACCCGCGCAAACGCCGCGAAGCCCTCAAAGCCCTCGCCGCCCGCGCCTCCCAAGCCGACCCCGTCGCCGCCTGGGCAATGCTCTCCGCCATCTCCGGTCTGGCAGATCGCGAAGTCTTCGCCGAAACCGTGGTCGAAATCTGGGCGCAAAGCTCTCCGGCCGACGCCATCGTCGCCGTGCAGACCCTCCCCTCCGGCGAGCTCCAGACCGGCTGCCTCGGCATCACCGTCGGCGTGTGGGCCCGCACCGCACCGCAGGCCGCCATTGATTTTGCGGCCCAGGAACTAAGCGGCAGCGGCCGCCAGACCGCAGTCTCCAGCGCCGCCACCGAATGGGCCCGACAGGACGTCGTCGCCGCAACCGCCTGGGCGCGCCAGCACGCCGACTCCAGCGCCGGCATCCAAGCCATAGGCGCCGTCATGGAACTCTGGGGCGACACCGATCCGCAATCCGGCGCGGACTGGGCGCTCACCCTCGCCCCCGGCGTGTTCAAGGCACACGCCATGGAGTCACTCATCCTGCAATGGACCGACCAGGCTCCTTCCGCCGCCGCTGCCTGGCTGCAAAAGCATCCGGAAAACATCTCCCTCACCCAACTTGTCGCCGGCGAATGGTCCAAATCCGACCCCGCCGCCGCCGCCGCATGGACCCAATCCCTGCCCCAAAACGCCAATCGCGAAACTGACCTCCGCACCGTGGTCGCCACCTGGGCCGCCGCCTCCCCGAGGGAGGCCCTCGTGTGGGTCGCTGAAAGCGGCGAAACCGCCAAACAGGATCTGACCCTGCAAGCGCTCAACACTTGGGCGGAAGAAGACCCCTCCGCCGCCTACGCCTGGGCGAAAACACAGCCCGCCGCCGCTCCCTTGACCGAGGCCGTGCTCACCAGCTGGGCCACCAGCAATTCGGAGGGTTTCCGCACGTGGGTCGCCGCCCAGCCCGAGTCTGCCCGCGACGATACCGTGCGCAGCCTGCTTTCACGCACCCTTGCCGAGACCGCCCCCCTCGAGGCTATGCGCGTCGCCTCCTCGATCCAAGACCCGGCTCGTAAACAGAAAGGCATGGACCTCGTGCTCGGTGCCTGGATGCAGACCGACCCCGCCGCCGCCACCGCCTGGAAGCGCAAAAACGAGTAGGTTCTCTTCACCTTTCGGCGCTAATCAGCAGTAGCTAAAATTACGCCGACGCAGCCCTATCTTCGGCTCAGGGGACCGGGGTGACGAGCGAGAGCGAGGAGTAGCAGCGCTTGTTTGACGCGGACAGGCCCATGGGATTGGTGAGTTCATTGATTCGATCAAGGGCCACAACCAGTTTCAATGTGTCGTTGGCATTGAGCAAAACCTCGAAGCTGCCTGTAGCGGTTGGATCATTACCAACCTCAGGGATGTTCCAACTTGTGAGGCTGCTGGCGAGATTTCCGTCGTTTTTTATCAGGAATGCCGTGCCTTTCGCGTATATACCGCCGTAAATTTCCAAATTGCAGCTATAGCGA
>JAIYBI010000189.1 GCA_027488595.1 Opitutaceae bacterium
ATGGCGGGTTGGTAGTCATGGTGGGTTAGGTTTCAGGTGTGGCGTCTGAGAGGACGCCAAAGAGGATCGAGTCGTGAAAATCGCACAATAGGAGCGGAAGCGGAGTCGGGTCCTGGGTGCCAGCCACACGGTAGGGAAGAAGCAACCCCTCTGGATAGCGGGGCAGGTGATCACGAAGGCCGGCACAGCGGCTGATCACGTCCGCACACAGGCTATCCAGGCGTTCCCGGAACTGCGTGGGGACGTCGGCGGCGACCTCGCGCAGTGCCCAGATGAAATTCTCGGTCACATGCACACCGGCACCGGCCACAAAATGGACTCCCGGCACAAACTCTGCCACAGAATAGGCGTCAATGTTTGGTCGGAAATGGTGCATGGTCTATGTGTGACATTAAATATCACAAAAGACAAGCGCGAAGCTTGCATTTCTTTCAATCCCAGAGGAGAAATATTTTGTGCCGACCTCAGAACATCGTTATAAAACAGTCCGTGTTACGCCCCAGTTGGTCACTCGACTGCAAGAGTCTGCCGAAGCGCTCCACGTCAGCGTGAATGCCGTGGTTCTCCAGGCTGGCGATGATTTGGCACAAGCGGTAAAGAAAGGCTGGAGGGCCGAAATTCTGGTGGGTGGCGGAGAAGACTGCTTCCTTCCCCTTCGATTGGACCCGGACCGCTATGACACCTGGGTGATGGCGGCCAAACGAGGAAAACTCTCGGTGTCAGATTTTCTGCGGATCGCCGCCGTCGCAGGGCTCCACGAAATCGAAGGGAAAAAACGAGTGATGTGGCCGTTGGAAATCGGACGGGAGCAATTCAGCGCCGCAACGAATTGGGCGAAGGCTGAAGGCTGGGCGTAGCCGAAGGCAGAGAACGGCACGCGCGGGGTGTTCCACCCGTTGCCTGCCGTCTGTGGAAGCGGTGTGACCGCTTTTCCGAGCCTTTTCTCGGAGAGGCATACCATGACCACAAAGCCATCCCATCCAATCCATACCAGGCCCAGTGCCTGGCCTGTTGTTGCGCTCGCCGCGCAACTTCAGAATTCGCGGGGCGAAACAAGTCCCGCTTTAACATACCTATCGACCGTTCTGGGTCGTTCCGTGAAAATCAAATCCGTCCCCGCCGAGGTCCTCGAATCCCACGGGATTTTTAACCAAAGCGCCTTTCTGCTCGTCGGAAGACAGCGGCGCGTCCTCTGGACCAGTGGAGGAGACTTGGGAAAAGCGTCCGCACTCGGACGCCTATACGGGGCAGAAACCGCCGCCATCTGGGGAGGTTTCATGCACCTCAACCAAGCACCCCGTGGTGCATTCCCAACCCCGACGATGGAGGATCATCGATGAAACCCTTACCTTCCATTTCTCTCATGCTCGCACTCACGAGCCCAGTGGTCCCTGGACTTCACGGAGCGGAACGGGGCGTGCCGCCGCTTGTTGAAAACGATACCGCCTGTGGTCCAAATCTGCTGGGACGAATCGCCACGGCGGCAAAGGCCTCCGGTTTCATGGTCGAAGAAAGCCAAGCCCGCACCCGCATGGAATCTAAGCCCGGTCTCGATTTCACCATTCCGGCTTTGACGATTTCACCGCCGAAGAACGGCGTGACGAAGACGATGACCCTTCCTTCCCATGCTCGCGTTCGTCCCGGGCAACGGCTCACGTTGGCCTTTTTCCTTGTCGCGCAATACGTCGAAACGGGCAGGGAGACCTCTGTTCATCTCGTTGTTAACCGGCGCGGCCATGGGGCTGTTGCGGAGAACACCACGACGGTCACTAAACCGGGATGGGCCCCAGCTGCCGTGACCTGGCAAACCAATGCGGAAGTATCCGCCGAGGATATCACCTTCGAAATCCAAGTGATTACGGCCGGAGCCTTCAAAGTCGCATTCCCGCGAGCCTTCATCACCGGCCCATAAAATCAAACAACCCAGCGTTCACCCGCGGCGCCTTGCGCCGTTGTCGAACGCCCCCAGAAAAGTCTCACCCCTCAGAACAACAACCCAACCAACACACATCCAACCCATGCCCCGGCCTACATGCCGGGGCTTTTTTATGCCCACCATAAACACCTCCCCAGAATACTACTCCCACAATCCGCTTTTTCAGATCACGCCGCCCCAGGGTTCGGACCTCGCCTTTGCCTCCGAGGACGGCGGCACTACCATCCTCATCAACGAAAGCGGCGTCGGTCACGTCATCGTCCGGCACGCTGGACAGCAGGAAATTCACCCCTTTGTCCTTCCAAACATGCCGCACCTGCTCCGCTCGATGTCCGGACCCGGAAAACCGAAGTGGCTCATCGATCAGCTCCCGCTGCACCCCCGGACTGCCTCCCACCATCCTTACCGTGTGGTTTTTTCCGTCCGCAGTTTTTGCTGCACGTTCACGGAAGGCATCTTCGCCTTTTCACCGGCTGTCCGCTCCTTCGAACATGCCCGCCGCGTGATGATCGATTATCAAAAACTTGTCTTCGTCGCGTTCGAGCAAGGGCTCATTGTGAACCCGCTCGAAACCGCCCCACACTTCCGAATAACCCCATGATAGCGGAGTGA
>JAIYBI010000231.1 GCA_027488595.1 Opitutaceae bacterium
CTACACCGGTCGCAGGAAGCCGGAATACATCCGCATCGAGATCGCGGCCCTTCTCCAGGAAATGCTGAGCCTGCTGGCCGTCTCGGTCGGCAAGAGTTGCCGGCTCGAACTGACGCCCTCGACGGGTGCGCACTTCGTGAACGGCGATGCCGCCCAGATCCGCCAGGTCTTGCTCAATCTGGTGGTGAACGCGGCCGATGCCATCGGTCCGGCCCGCGGCCTCATTACCGCCGGAGTGCAGGCGTTGAAGCTCGACGAGGCGGCCTTGCGCGGCCTGCGTTTTAGCGCGGATGCCCAGCCCGGTGATTTTGTCGAAATCACGGTCAAGGACACCGGCTGCGGCATGACGTCCGATGTTTTGAGCCGGATTTTCGACCCCTTTTTCTCAACCAAGTTTACCGGCCGCGGCCTGGGGTTGGCGGCGGTGGCCAGCATCATTCGGCACCACCGCGGCGCACTTCACGTCGAGAGCACGGTGGGCGCGGGCACGGAGTTTCATGTCTTTTTCCCCCTCGCGCCGGACCCCGGGCCGGCTCCGGCGCCGAGGTCCGCGAGACAGGTGGAGGCGGGCTCCCCGGTCGCCTTGCTTTTGGTGGACGACGAGGAGGCTCCACGCACGGCGGTGGCGGCGATACTCTCGCATCGCGGCCACGGTGTCACCGCCTGCGCGTCGGCGATGGAGGCGCTCGGCATTTTCGGAGCGGAAGGGGAAGGATTCGATGCGGCGGTGGTGGACTTCGCCATGCCCGGCATGAATGGCGGCACCCTCGCGGAGGCCTTGCGCATCATCCGGCCGGATCTGCCCATCCTGCTCATCAGCGGCCACATCAACGAGGTGGAACTCAATATCCCGCCGAAGGTGCATTTCCTGCGCAAGCCCTTCACTGCCCCTGAACTCGAGCGCGCTTTGGACGAGGCCCGCCACCTGGCGCAGTCGTGAACCCTCCGGCCGCCGGTAAACGGCGCTTGCGGGCCCGCCCGACCGACCCGAAAATCCTCCTCCTACGGACATGAAAACCAAAGTCTTTGTTGATGGGCAGGAGGGCACCACGGGCCTGCAGATTTTCGACCGCCTCGCCGCGCGCGCGGACATTGAGGTTATCCAGATTGCCCCCGCCAAGCGCAAGGATACCACCGCCCGCGCCGCCTGCCTGAACGACTCCGACATCGCATTCCTCTGCCTGCCCGATGAAGCCGCCAAGGAGTCCGCCGCACTGGTCACGAATCCCCGCACCTGCATCATAGACGCCTCCACTGCCCATCGCATCGCCGAAGGCTGGACCTACGGCGTGCCCGAGCTCGGCGCCGCTTACCGCGCCGCAATCCGCGTCTCCAAACGCATCGCCAACCCCGGCTGCCACGCCACCGCGTTCGCCCTCGCGATGCGCCCGTTGGTGCAACGCGGCCTCGTCCCCTCCGACTTCGCTTTCTCGTGAGTTTCCATCGCCGGCTACAGCGGCGGCGGCAAAAAGATGATCGCCGACTACGAACAAAACCCGTCCGAAAAACTCAAAAGCCCGCGGCCCTACGCGCTCGCCCTCATGCACAAGCACCTGCCCGAGATGCGCGTCCACACCGGCCTCGCCACGCCCCCGATTTTCAACCCCATCGTCGCCGCGTTTTACCAGGGCCTCGCCGTCACCGTCCCGCTCCCTCTGCAACGCCTGCCCGCCGCGCCCACCGCCGCCGCCTTGCACCACGCCTTGACCGAGACCTACGCTGGCGAACGCTTCGTGCGCGTGCTGCCCTTCGGCGACGAGAGCGTGCTCGATGGCGGCTTTTACGATGTGCAGGCCTGCAACGGCACCAACCGTTGCGACCTCGCCGTCTTCGGCCACGATGAGCAAGCCGTCGTCATGGCCCGGCTCGACAATCTTGGCAAAGGCGCTTCGGGCGCGGCCATCCAGTGCATGAACCTGCACCTCGGTCTCGACGAAGGCCTCGGCCTCGTGGGCTGAAAACTCCAAACCCGAATTGAACCACGGATAACACGGATCAACACGGATGGCCGGGCCACGGGGTTTGGATTCATCCGTGTGAATCCGTGTTATCCGTGGTTAAAAATCATCTCTACATGCACCTCTTTGAACTGAAAGTCGAAATCGCCCCCGCCTCGGTTGATGCCGTGGACGAACTCATGCAGGAGCTCGGCGTCGAGGGCTGGAGCCTCCTCCAGGATGTCATCATCAACCGCGCCTGGATCGTCGGCATCTTCCCCGCCGCCGAAGAGGCCCGCGTCCGCTGGGCCGAACTGCTTGCGCTCCTGCCCGCCGAGGTCGCCGCCGGTGCGCCAGTCGAGCGCGCCCTGGGCGATCACGATTGGCGCGACAGCTACAAGGCCCACTTCAAGGCCTGGCGCTGCGGCCGTCTGCACTGGGTGCCGGTCTGGGAACGCGCCACGCACGTCCTGGGCGCGGGAGAGTCCGCCATCTGGCTCGACCCCGGCCTGGCCTTCGGCACCGGCAACCACGAGACCACTCGCCTCTGCGTCGAGCGCCTCGTCGTCCGCGCCGAGTCGCACGGCACGGCCGGCCGCGTGATAGACGCCGGCTGCGGCTCGGGCATCCTCGCGCTCTCGGCCATCCGGCTCGGCTGGCGCGAGGTGGCGGGTTTTGACAACGACGCCGAGGCCGTGCGCGTGAGCGAAGAAAACGCCGCGCTCAACGACCTCGCGGGCGCGGTCAAGTTTACGACCGCGGATCTCGTCACGGGCCTGCCGGCGGGCACGCAGGCGGAAGTCGTTTTGGCCAACATCCAGGCCGACGTGCTGATGCGCTTCGTGCCGCAACTGGTCGGCGCGGTGGCGCCGGGCGGCCTGCTGGTATTGAGTGGCATCCTCGCGCATGAGAACGCACAAGTCCGGGCCGCCTTCGCTGCGGCGACGGCGGGCTGGCAAATCGGGCACCGCGAGATGGGCGAGTGGAGCGACGTGGCGCTGAGCCGGCCGTAATTATTGGCAAGGTCCGTTTTTTTCTTTGTAGCGGGGAGCGCCATGCGACCCGTTCCGATCCCGGGTCGCATGGCGCTCCCCACTACGCTTAGCTCAACGGTCTCAGAAGCCCTTGGACTCGGGCACCACGCCGGTGACTTTCACCTCTACGCGTCCGGCTGCGTCGGGCAGGCCGAGGTTCTCTTTAAAAATGTCGCCGACCTCCTGGGTGAGATAGCCTTGGATCGCGTCGAGCTTGGCGGTGGGGCGCACGCGGAGATGAAGCGTGGTGTGAAATTTTCCGCCGCTGCGACGGATTTGGGCGCGGGCGTGGACGACCCCCTTCAGTTGTTCGGCGCAGGCCTCGATGAGCCGGTTGAGCGCGTGGCGCGAGATCAAGAGCCGGCCGGTCGCCGCCTTGTTGAGCACGATGGTCGAGGGCGGCCGCACGAGGATGAGCAACACCCACAAGGCGAGCGCCAGCCAGAGCAGGAAAAAATTGCGGTTCGCGTCGGCCAGCAGAACGTCGCGCCAGATGGAATAGTCGTTCATCGGCGGAGCCCTCAGTCAGTGGCGGCCGTCTCGGGCCAGGCATCCTCTGCTTTATCGCGCTCGGCTTGGGCGGGAGAACCGGGCAGGCGCACGCCCTCGATGATGACATCCACCTTGCGCACATCCTTGCCGGTCATGGCCGAGACCTGTTTGCGCACCGCGACTTGAACCTCGTAGGCGGTTTTTCCGATCTCGGCGCCGTAGGCGATGACGAGGCGGATCTCGATGTAGTATACGTCCTCGGCGTCCTCGGTGACTTTGACGCCGCGATGGTCGGCCTCGCGTTTGGCGAAGAGCTCGCTGATGCCATCCACGAGGCCACCGCCAACTCCGGCGACTCCGGGAATCTGCAGGGCGGCGAGACGCACGATGCTGGCGACGACCGTGTGATTGATTCTGATGTCTCCGAGTTGTGGCTGGTCATCGAACCGGGCGGAGGTCGAGTCGTCGGGCGCTTGCATCGTCATTTCTTATTAAAGAAGCAGGACGCTAGAGGACGGCAAACCTCAAAGACCGTAGCCGCTGGAGCTGTTGCCCAAGTCACTGTAGATGCGGATCTGTTTTCGCTCCAGGCCGTCCACCCATTTCACCAAGTCGTTCTCCTTGAGTTCGGCCTGGGCGTTGGCGTCGAGAATTCGATTCAGTTTTTCGCGCGAGCTTTGCGCGAGTTCGGCAAGGCGGGCGCGTTTTGCTTCCTGGTTCAATTTGGAATCATCGTAGATCGCCTTGCCTTCTTTACCCGCCTCCTGACGCAGGATCCAGAGTGTGCGAGCGGTGGTCTTGGGCAGGCCGTAGCGCTCCACCGCCAGGTTGACCTGCCCGGTGCTGTAGCTGCGGCTGAGCGCATAATCCACGAAGCGCTCTTCGCCGAGTTGCTCGCGCAAGCGGGCGGTGACGGCATTTTGCGCCTCCTCCCGCTTTTTCCAGAATTCGGGCGGTTTCTCACCGGATCCATTGGTGTCAAAGTTGCGACGAAAGAGGTCATCGGCGTCGTAGATGGCTTCGAATTCGGCGAGACTCGGCTTCATCGTGCCAAGGTTCCAGCGGAGGTTTCGCGCGGTATCCGAGTTCCGGAGGTCGTAGGCGCGCAGCTCCTCGGGGGTGAGCACGGCGGCGAGGTCCTTGCGGCGCTCCTCGTTGATAAAGCGAATTTTCTCCTCGTCGCTCGGCAGGCTCGCGCCGCTGTAGTTGCGCGGACGCGCCTCGCGTTGCATCGCATCGTAGTCCCGGAGAATCTCGGATACGGCGAGACGTTTTGCGGCGGGCAGGAAGGGCGCCTGTTCGTGGGGTTTTTGGGATTCCGGCTGCTGGGGTTCCGCGCCGAACATGGCGGCGAGCGTTTGGGTAATGCCGTCGTTGAGGACCTTGTAGTCGGCGCGCCGCTGTTCCTCGAATTTCTGGTCGGCTTCGTTGTCTTGATACCACCACGTATCCATTCTCGGGCTACGGCGCTGGGCGATGGCATCGCGGGCGGCTTTCTGGCTTTCGCGGATGCGGGTGCGGATGATGGCTTTGGCGTCGTCCTCGGTGAGGCCGGTGGCTTCGAGCGCGGTGCGCACGGCCGTCAGATCGGTGCCGTCGAGGATCTTGGCCAGAGGGGTGTCGGCCCGGACGAAGGCGGCCGGAGCATCGGCGGCCGGAGCGGGTTTCACGGCGGCCGCGGGTTGGTCGCGCGCGGCGGACGCGCTGGCGGGAGCGGCTGGCGAGGGCGGGCGGGAAACGGTGTAGGCTACGAGTGCCACGTTGGCCAAGAGCGAGAGGGCGCAGATCCAGGGCAGGGCTTTCATGGCGGGGGATGGTGTATCGGGCGACGCGTCTGGCGCAGGCTGGGTTTGCAGGCGAGGCGGGGCAAGTGGGTTGTTCGGAGAAACTGCGGCGCAGGGTCGCAAAAAGCCCGTCGCCGGGAGTCGGCGGGCTTGGGAGGCGAACTGAGCCTGCGAACCCGTCCCAGGCGCCGAGTTAAGTTTCTCACCCAAAACTCTGCGCAAAAATGACTTCAGCGAGACGCAAAAGTTGGCCTGCGAGATGCAGGCGCTCCTGGGGCCGTTGAAATGCTGCCGTGGGTATCCTGCGCACCCAAGACACCCTTGGTTTTGCGGTTTAAAGTGGGCGGATAAGCTTCGAGCTCGGAGAAAATCGCGCGTCGCTTGTAAAAGCGGAAACCTTGGCAAGGGTGTATCGTCTAGATCAACGTCCGACCAAGACCACTCCGGTTCGAGGCGCGACATCAACCCTAACTAAATCAAAATCCACATGAAGAAGACCCTCATCGCCCTCCTTGCGCTCTCCCTCTCTGCCATCGCCTATGCCGGCGAAGGCTGCGGTGGCGGCGGCTGCGGCAAAGATAAGAAGACCTCCGAAAAACCAGTCGAGAAACCCGAAGCCCCCAAGTCCTGATAAGGGCTTATTCGCACTTTCTGTTTCTCCAAAGCCGGCGCTCTAAAAGCGCCGGCTTTTTTGCGTCGCTTCCCGGGACTTGACCTTGCGGTGTGTGGTTCTTCGACGTTTTCAGTCGGGAGGTGTAGCGGAGTGGCGGAGAAATCTCTCGGTTGTCGCGTCGCCCGGAAGACGGCGTTCCGCGCTCTCGTTACGTCGAGGCGGACGGCTGACGCACCTTCACCCCCCGAAAACTTTGATCAAGCGCTCCCTTGCGCGTTGTCCGGCAAACCGGTCCGATTGGGCATGGCAACGTATCGAACATGGGAGCCGTGGGTCGTGGTGGCGTGCACATGTGGGATCGGCGGGTTATCTCACTTTTTGCCGGATGAGGTGAGGCTGGGAACCTTGGCGGCGGGACTCGGAGTGGCATTGCTTTTGCAGGGCCTGGTGCGGGACTTGTTTACGCTCGCGGAGCAGGCGAGGGCGCGGCGGCGCGGGGAACCTGCGGCGGCGGTCGAGCACCGGGCTTGCATGTGTTTGGAGTCGCTGGTGGGGCTGCCGCTGATCCTGGCCGGAGTCGCGCTGAGCATCGTGTTCGCCGACGAAACAGTGCGCATCGCGCCTTCGAGCTGGCCGCTTATGGCCGGGGTGGTTTTGGGGACCGGTTTTATGGTCCGGGATTTGGTGTTTGAGTGGCGTCCGCGTTGGCGTGTGGCCCAGGTCAAGAACCACGGAGCAATTCTGGTGCAGTGGCGCGGGCGGTAAGAGGAATTGGTCTCTTCACCTTGGGCACGTCGGGCCGAAAACCGAAATCAGCGAGCGGTTTGGAGCCTGGCTCCAGCCCGGCGTTTCCAGGAATTTGATCATGCGCCGACCGGTGGCTCGACCCATTTGCCGTGCTCTTTGATGAGGGCGACGAGGCGGTCGTCGGCCTCGGCTTGGGGGATGTTATACTGCACACAGGTTTTGCCGACGTAGAGGTTGATCTTGGCGGGGGCGCCGCCGACGTAGCCGAAATCGGCGTCGGCCATCTCACCGGGGCCATTTACGATACATCCCATGATGGCAAGTTTTACGCCTTTGAGGTGGCCGGTGCGGGCGCGGATACGTTGGGTGGTCGTTTGAAGATCGAAGAGCGTGCGGCCGCAGCTCGGGCAGGCGACGAACTCGGTCTTGCTGCTGCGCGTGCCGGCACCTTGGAGGACGTTGTAGGTCAACTTCAGGGCGCGCACGGGGTCGGGCTCGGTCTCGATGCTCACGAGGTCGCCGAGGCCGTCGCAAAGCAGGGCGCCGGAGAGGACCGAGGCGTCGAGCAGGCGGGAGAGGAAGTCGGGCGCCGTTAAGGCGCCGCCGCGAAAGGACCAATGACCAATGTCCAATGACGAATGGACGGACTTGGTGCTGCGGATCCAGATCGGGGCGTGGCTGCCGAGGGTGCGGAGGGACTCGGCGAGGGCGCGGTAGCGGCCGATTTCGTGGTGGGCAGATGGGGCGGTGTCGTCGGGAGTGAAGATAAGGCCGGTGTGACCTATCTGGCGGAGCGTAGCGGCGACCGGGGAGTAGGCGTCGGAAATTGCCCAAGCGCTGGTTGCGATGGCTAGGACGTGGTTTTTCGCGCGGGCGAGTTTAGCGAAGCCGGCGAGGGCCTCGGCGTCTTCGTCTGTGGCGTCGAATGCTCGAACCAATACGACGGGGGCGGAGGTGTTCAAGCCGGCGAGGTCGGCGGGGGTGAGGGTGGAGGCGAGGTCGAGGAATGGAACTGCGCCGGCGGGGAAGGCGGCGGATTTGAGCGCTTCGATATCGGCGGAGTTAGCGATGGGGACGAGCAGACCCTCGACCGGGGTGTCGGCGAGGCGGGTGGCTGCGAATTTCTGCGCGGCCTCGGCGAGCGCGGCGACGGACGCGACGCGGGTGACGACGCGCGGCGGCAACTCGGGGCCGATGGCGAAATCCGGGGAGATGCTGAGCGGGGTAACAGAGCGCTTGGTGTAAACGAACGGATCGATCGCGTCGGAGGCTGAACTTGAACTCACGTTCAAGCCTACCTCGGAGGAGCCGGAGGCTTCTGACTCTTTAGGATTTAGGATTTGGGATTTAGGATTTCCCCACATCGACATCGCCTTTCTCGCGATGGCTTGTGCGACCGGGATTTCGTAGACGCTGTCTTCGGTGAGGGAGACGCGGATCGTGTCGCCGAGGCCGTCGGCGAGGAGCGAGCCGATGCCGATGGCGGACTTGATGCGGCCATCCTCGCCGTCGCCGGCTTCGGTGACGCCGAGGTGGAGGGGATAGTCCATCTGCTCCTGGTCCATGCGGGCGACGAGCAGGCGGTAGGCCTGGATCATCACCTTGGGGTTGGAGGCCTTCATCGAGAGGATGATGTCGTTAAAACCGTGGCCGCGGCAGATCCGGAGGAACTCGAGGGCGCTCTCGACCATGCCGAGAGGGGTATCGCCATAGCGGTTCATGATGCGGTCGCTGAGCGAGCCGTGGTTGGTGCCGATACGCACGCTGCGGCCGAGCGCCTTGCAGCGGAGGATGAGCGGCGTAACGGCGTCGTGGATACGGGCGAGCTCGGCGTCGTAGGCGGCGTCGGTGTATTCGGTGACGGCGAACTTTTTCTTGTCGGCGTAGTTGCCCGGGTTGATGCGGATTTTCTCGACGTGCTCCACCGCCTCCATGGCGGCGGAGGGCAGGAAATGGATATCGGCGACGATGGGGATGTGGCCGAAGCCGGCGGCGGCGAACTGTTCGCGGATGGGTTTGAGGCAGCGGGCGGCCTGGACGTTGGGGGCAGTGATGCGGACGATCTCGCAGCCGACCTCCGCGAGGGCGATGGACTGGCGCACGGTGGCGGCGATGTCCTGGGTGTCGCTGGTGGTCATGGACTGGACGCGCACCGGGTTCGTGCCGCCGATGCCGACGGGGCCGACCATGACCTCGCGGGTGCGGCGGCGGACGGTGTGGAAACGGGAGAGAGCGTAGGGGAGCGGAGGCATGGCGAATCAGGGGAAGGGAGAAACAGTAAGACGGAATTGTTAACCACGAAACACACGAAAGAGACGGCAGAAACTTAACCACGGATGCACACGGATAAACACGGATGTCGGAAAACGAAAGCGGGGGCGTGAACTTGGCTCCATGGACTCTGTGACTTCTCTTGTGCTCTCTGTGTAATTTTCTCGTCGTCGGCTAGGTCAGTTTGCCTCGGGCGGCGGCGCGTTCGTAGGCGAAGAGGTATTGTTGGGCGAGGCCGGCTTGGGGGCCGAAGTGGGTGCGGCCGAAGTGGGCGACTTGGGTGGGCTTCCAGCCGGCGAGATCGTAGCGGCGGGCGAGGGCTTTTAGGATCCACGTATCCACCGGGAAGGCTTCGAGGCGACCGGCGCCGAAGAGGAGCACGCAGTCGGCAACTTTTTCACCGACGCCTTGGAGGGTGAGGAGGCGGGCCTTGGCTTCGGGGTAGGGGGCGTGCTCGGTGGCGGCGAGCCAGCCGGGGTTGGCGGCGAGGAAACGGGCAATGGCGGCGACGTGGCGGGTGGCGAGGCGGGCCTGGGGCAGGGCGATTTCATTGTCGGC
>JAIYBI010000385.1 GCA_027488595.1 Opitutaceae bacterium
AACAACGCACCGTGCTGTGCGTTATCCATAATCTGGCAAAACTGGACCAGTTCGACACCGTTACCGTGGTTTACGAGGGCGCCGTGATCTTCCAGGGCTCGCTTCCTGCACTGCTGGATCACTTCGGCATCCAGGACGCGCTCTTTCTCTACGACCGACTCGCCGAATATCCCGTTGCCCACTGGCGCGAACAACGCCTGCCGTCCCAGCCCGCGCACGCCATCGCCAAGGTCGCCTTCGATGAACCTGCCGCGCCACCCCGCCCCACCCCGGCCCAAGCCGAGCGCCCGGGGTTTTTCAGCCAACTGCTCACCCTGCTGGTGCGACGCAGCCGCCTTTTCGGCCGCGACCGCGCGACCTTGTTGCTCACCGCCGCGATCACGTTTGGGTTTCCATGCCTCGTCGTCATCTTCGCCCTCGGCGGCTTGCCGCAATTGCGAGGTCTCGGGCTCGAGCAAAACGGCGGCATCCTCGAAACCCTGCAAGCCCGCGCCGAGTTCCGTCGCGACGCCGCCAACACCGCCACCCTCGTCTCGGGCTTGATTTTGTTTCAAGTGATTCTGCTCTGCCTGATGGGCAGCAACAACGGCGCCCGCGAGATCGCCGGCGAACGCGCCCTGTTTGAAAAAGAGCGCATGGCCGGCCTGCGCCCCGCCGCTTACGCCACCGCCAAGCTCCTCTTCGTCGCCGGCCTCGGCGCCGCGCAAGGCGTGTGGATGACCGTGTTCGTAAAACTCCTCTGCGCCTTCCCTGGCGCCTGGCTGCCGCAGCTCGCCGTGCTCGCCGCAGTCGGCGCGTCCATGAGCATCGTGTGCCTCGGTATCTCCGCCCTGCTCACGTCGCCCGACCGCGCTTCGTTGCTTTCGATTTACCTCGTCGGTTTTCAACTCCCGCTGTCGGGAGTAGTCCTTGCGCTTCCGGCGGCCTTGGTCTGGAGCGTGCGGCCGTTCATTTCAACCTACTGGGGCTGGTCGGGCTACCTCACCGCAATGCGCGACCTTCAAGACTCGCGCTTTTACGACGCCGTGCTGCTGCTCGACCCGGGTTGGCTCGCCGGAGCCCCCGCCGCCCTGTCCGTCCTCGGAGCCCACGCCGTGCTCGGCGCCGCGCTGGTCTTTTGGGGTTGTGCAACCCAGCGCTGGCCGTGAACGTCTCGGTCAGCACTCTTATGCGCCGTCACCCCCTTCACGCCGCACTGCGGCCGCTCGTTTTCTGCCTCTCCCTCGCTCTCGCACTCGTCATGGCCGGTTGCGCCCGCCAGACCGGCGAACCGTTCCCAGTCGCCGCCTACCAGAATGCCCCCGACAACCTGCAGGGCAACCGCTACACCCTCGACGCCGAGGTAGACGCCCAGCTCGAATGGCGCGAGGGCACCGGCCGGCTCATCGCCGTCCGCCCGCTCGGCACCGAACCCGCCCGCTTGCCTGTCTTTATCGCGGACTCCCTCGGCGCAAATCTGATGGTCGCCCAGCGCTACCGCCTGGAACTTACCGTGCGCCGCGGCGGCCTGCTCTACGTCAACGCCCTGCGCAAACTCTGAGCCCCCGCCCCTCCCACGCCCCATGCGCTCCTTTCGTTTTCTCGCCCTGCTCCCCCTTTTCGCCGTCGTGTCCTTCGCCCAAGGCACCGACGAAGCCTCTCCGGCCGCCGCACCCGCGAAGGCCGCCTCCGCAGCCAAGTCAGCAACCGCGTCAGCCCCGTCGCCCGCTTCCGGCACCGCCCCCCGCTCCGCCGCCGAGTCCGCCCTCAACGTCCTCGGCACCGGCAACATCGAGAGCAACACCCTCCTTTCCATCATCAACAAGGCCTTCGACACCGATAGCGATGCCTTCAACCCCGAGGACGGCACCGTCTCCTGGAAGGGCCACACCTACAACATCGGCCAGTTCCGCGTTTTCCGCGCCCGCTTCGAGCGCTACCTCGGCCAGCCCGAGTCCATTGATCAGGATGTTTACCGCGCCATCGTAAACGAGGTCTTCAGCCTGCTCTCCACCCGCAGCGGCGAGGCCGCCGCCGACAACACCCGCAAGGCCTGGCAACTCCTGTATCGGGCCAGCGAATACGAGTCCGACGGCGGAGCCAGCCTCGCCATCGCCAACCAGGTCTTTAACGCCTGGCGCATCCGCGATGAGAAAGAGGCCATCGGTGTCACCCAGTCCGAGCTCGAGCGCATCCGCCGCCAGCAGCAATCCGCCGTATCCTATTCCGGCGATCTCATCGCCAAGGAGGGTGCGTCAGCCGCCTCCAACGCCGTTTCCAACGGCGCCAGTTTTCTACCCGGCACCGTCTCGGGCAATAGCGCGGGCAACAACACCGGCGGCAACAACACCGGCAATAATCGCAACAACCAGAACCCCCAAACCAACAACCGCCCCGCCGCCACCACCGAGATCGGCGGCTCGCCCACCGCCGGCCCCGTCTCCCAGTTTTTCCGCGCCCGCGAGCTGGCTGAAACCGAGGCCAAGCTGAAGGCCGCCGAGGGCAGCGCCATGCTCACCGGCGTGCAGGCCAAGCTCCAGTTCCAGACCGCCATCGTAAACCTGTTTCTCCAGCGCCGCTTCCAGCACTGCCTCATCGCCGCCAGTTTCTACCGCTACATTTTCAAGGGCTCCGCCCAGACTCTTGAGGTCGGCAAAAAAGAGATCGCCTCCTTCCTTCCGTCCAGCGACATGGCCATCACGGTCGAAACCCTCGAGTTCCTCTCCCGCGAGGCCATGAACGAGACCGAGGCCTCCATGCAGGGCGTGCGCGCGAGCTATGCCGACGGCCAGCTCGTTGGCGCCCTCGAACGTCTCCAGGAAACCTTCTTCATCGGCGAGTTTCTCCCTCCCGTCGCCCAGTTCGAGCGCGAGAAAAAACAGGTCCTCCTCAACCTCTACAAACAGGTGGACGAGGCCCGCAAACTCGCCGACCTGAAAGACTACGACGCCGTGGATAAACTCGTCGCCGAGATCGGCCTCACCGCGAAAGATTTCCGCACCAGCGAGGTCACCTCCGCCCTCCGCGCCGCGCAGCGCATGAGCACCCTCTCGCTCTACGGCGCCCAGCAGGCCGCCGCCACCGGCGACTACGCGCGGGCCCAAGAGGGTGTGCAACGCGCCGCCGGTCTCTGGCCGCTCAACCCCGCCCTCAAAACCTACACCGAAAACATGGCCCAGCAGGTGGACCTCGGCTCGCAAGCCGCCGTGCTCTTCGACGATGCCTCCAAACGAGGCGACCTCCGACGCATTTACGACCAGCGTAGCGAACTTGCCATCGCCCTCCTCTCCGACGCCGTGCGCGGCCCGCAGTTGAAAGAGATCATCGAGCGCATTTCCCGCGTCGAGATCTACCTCGCCCAAGCCAAGGAACTCGTTGCGCAAAACAACGCCTTCGCCGCTTGGGAGGCCCTCGACGCCGCCTCCACGCTTACGCCCAACGACGTGATCGTGAACCAGCGCCGCGCCGACCTCGCCCCGCGCGTCGCCGCCTTTGTCGGTCGTGTAGACTCCGCCAAGCGCCAGGAGGAGTCTGGCAACCAGGCCGCCGCCCTCACCCAATACCTCGCCGCCCAGGGCCTCTACCCCGCCAGCAGTCTCGCCCGCACCGGCATCGCCCGCGTCAGCGGCGCCTTGCTCGACGAACTCGCGGCCGCCGCCGCGCCGGAAGCCGCCACCCGCCCCGCCGCCAAAGCCGCGAAAACAGACGCGGAGTAGTCCATGCCCTAGGGCCCGCTCCGCAGTTAGGGCTTCGCTCGCGAAGACCGGGTTTACGTTCGATCCCCAGTCCTGCCGTCGCGGTCTTCGCAAGCGAAGCCCCCACCGCCGGAATCGGCCACCATCCCGCCGTAGAAGCGGATCAAATACACCCTAACACCTCCGCGTCTCATGTCGCCCGCCGGAGATATGCCGCTTCCTCTGCCCTGCCCGACTGCGCTTCAATTGGCCCTTATGGTCCACCCGCAAATCATCCAAGGGGGCATGGGCGTCGCCGTTTCCGGCTGGCGTCTGGCTCGCGCGGTCGCGTCGCTCGGCCAGCTCGGAGTCGTCTCCGGCACTCTCCTCCCCGTCGTGCTCGCCCGTCGCCTGCAACAAGGCGACCCCGACGGCGACCTTCGCCGCGCCATCGCAGCCTTTCCTTTTCCAGCCATCGCCGCCCGCGTGCAGGCCGGCTATTTCCGCCCCGGCGGCATCCCCGATGGCGTGTCTTACGCCGCCGTGCCCATGCCGTGCGCTCAGTCTTCCTCTGCCTTCACCGAGCTCACCGTCGTCGCCAACTTCGTCGAGGTCTTCCTCGCCAAGGAAAACCACTCCGGCCTCGTCGGGTTAAACCTGCTCCATAAAATCCAGTTCGCCACCCTGCCCTCGCTCTACGGCGCCATGCTCGCGGGCGTGGACTACGTGCTCATGGGCGCAGGCATCCCTCGCGACATCCCGGGCGTGCTCGACCAGTTCGCCGCCGGAGCGGACGCGGAATTGCCCTTCGACCTCGCGCCTTCGCCTTCCGGGACAGTCCCCGCCGCGGCCCCGCGCCTGCACTTTTCGCCGCGCATTTTCGTCAACGGCGAACCGCCCCTCCTGCACCGCCCGCAGTTTCTCGCCATCGTCAGCTCCGCCGTGCTCGCCACCACTCTCGCCCGCAAATCCAATGGCGTGGTAAACGGCTTCGTCGTCGAGGGAGAGCTCGCCGGCGGCCACAACGCCCCGCCGCGCGGCCCCCTGCAGCTGAACTCCGTAGGCGAGCCCATTTACGGCCCGCGCGACGTGCCCGAGTTGGAAAAAATCCGCGCCCTCGGCCTTCCTTTCTGGCTAGCCGGGGCCAGCGCCACTCCGGAAAAACTCGCCGCCGCCCTCGCTTGCGGCGCCCAGGGCGTGCAGATCGGCACCGCCTTCGCCTTCTGCGAGGAGTCCGGCGTAGATACCACCTTGAAACGCGAAGCCATCGCGCTCGTCCGCGCCGGCCGGGCGCACGTTTTCACCGATCCGCAGGCCTCGCCAACCGGCTTTCCTTTCAAGGTATTCGGCCTCACCGGCACGCTCTACGAACCCGGAGTCTACGCCGCGCGCGAACGTATCTGCGACCTCGGCTACCTGCGTCAGGCCTTCACGAAAGCCGACGGAACCCTCGGCTACCGCTGCGCCGGCGAACCGGTCGAGGCCTACGTGCGCAAGGGCGGCGATCTCGCCGACACGCCCGGTCGCAAATGCCTCTGCAACGGATTGCTCGCCACCGTCGGTCTCGGCCAGCGCCACGGCACGAGTCAGGAACCGGCGCTCATCACCGCCGGCAACGACGTCACCTCTCTTGCCCGTTATCTGCCCTCGGGGCGCGAATCCTACCACGCCGCGGACGTGATGGCCGCAATCCTCGCTTCTTCACCCGAAGGGTAACGCGATCTGCTCCTCGCGGTCCGGCACTGCGTTACAAGCGCGCCGCCGCCGCTTCGTCCACCAGCCACACTACGCGCCCGGCGCAGGCTTTAAGAATCTGCGAGGGCACGTTAACAACGTCCGACGGGCCGCGCATCACTCGATGCAGCGCATCGGCCTTGCCCGCGCCGAGCGCCATCACCACCACCAAGCCGCAGGCGCGCAATCCCGTCGGCGTGATGGTGAGCCGCCAACCCTTGCCGGGCACTTCCTGTCCGCCGAAAAGCAGGCCGCCATCATCGCGTAGAAGGGGCGTGCCCGGGAAGAGCGAGGCGGTGTGGCAATCGTCACCCATGCCGAGGAAACACACGTCGTAGGCGCGCCCGGGACCGGCGAGGATGAGCATCGTTTTGCGATACGCCTCCGCCGCCTCCGCCACCGGCCATGCGACCATCCACGGGTGACGCCGTTCATCGGGCACCGCGAGCGGGGCGAACAGCGCGCGCTCGGCGTTGCCAAAGTTACTCTCCGGACTGTCGAGCAATACATGCCTCTCATCGCTCACCGTGAAATGCGTTTCGCGCACCAGCGTCTCCGGCAGCGCGCCCTTCGCCACGCACCACTGGTAAAACGCCGCCGGCGTGCTGCCGCCGGTGAGAGCCCACAAAAAGCGACCGGGCCGCGCCAACCGCCGCTGCGCCTCGGTCAGCCCGACCGCCTCGGCGAACAGTTCGTCTTTGGTGCCGACCACGACACGTCCGTATTCCGATAAAATCTCACGCATGAATCTAGGATTTTCTTCTTTGGGATTTATCCGCTTGGGATTTGGGATTTTCAGAAGAACATTGCTTCCGCCAGCGCCGCCGCCGGGCCGAGCAGATTAAACGCAATCGCCAGCTCAGAGCCTGCTCCACCGATCGAGGCCTTGAAGTGCGCGCAACCCCTGGCCGTGTCCCCGCGCCACGAGAAGTGCTGTCCATTCGAATAGCGGAAGCTCAGCTCGATATCGTGCGCAGGCAGTTCCGCCGACGCGAGGACCTCGACCGGCAGCTCCGCCGCCGCGCCGCAATCGTTGAGCCGGGAGCGCGCCCACGCCGCCAGGCCCAGCGCCTCGGCGATATGCGCCGCGCCGTGCCGCACCGTCACGCCACTCAGCCCGCCGATGATCGCAGCCGGCGCAAAACCGCTCAAAAACTGACCGATGGCCTGCCGCACCGGCAGCAGACGGGCGTAGGCCAGGTCACGCACCACTTCCGGCTTTGGCCAGACGAAGTCCGCCAGATCCGCCGGCGCGAGCGCGCTGTCAAAGAGCACGCGCTTCGAGCGACTGAGGAGATATTGATAATCGTTCAACCGAACGCTCGATGAGAAGTTATGCGCCCAGTAGTAAAGCGGGAGGTCGGTGGAGAGGCAGACCGACACCTGGTTTTCCAGGTAACGCCGGCCCGCCATTGGATAACTCAGCATCACGAACTCGCAGCAACGCATGTCGCCCTTCGTCTTTCCGGGCGTGCACTCGCCGTAAATCTTGGCGCGAAAATCCTGACCGCTTTCATCCATCCGCATCGGGCAAAGCACCACCACGCGGCAGGGATAACGGCGGGAGAATTCGACCGCGGTCTGAAACTGCCGCTCCGCATCCTCCGAGGTCGTAAAGTAGCCGAGGTGGAGCACGAAGTTCACCTGTGTGGCCTTGGCGGACTCACCCGCATCGGGCTTGCCGGGAGCGGACTCCTCGCCGCCGGCCCACATGCGGGCGAGGGCCTTGGAGATGCCGCCGACCGGCACTTCCTGGCCGGGTAATGCGTTAAAAATTTCAGGCATAGTGGGAGGGATAAAATCCTAAATCCTAAGCAGCTAAATCCTAAACCGGAATCGCCCCCAAGGAGCATCCTCTAAATGGATATGACCCGGTCGCGCATACCGGCTTCAGCATCGCGGATTTGGAATTCGGCTTCGTTTTAGGATTTAGGATTTCTGCTTGGCGTTAGGATTTAGGCGGCGCCCGCGCCGCCTCATGGTTGACGCCAGACGTGGCCGGTCTTCGCCATAAGAGCCTCCGCACCGGGAGGCCCCCACGATCCCGCCGGATAGCTGTCCATTCCCTCGCGACCTGCCGCAGCCCAGGCCTTGAGCACGGGGGTGTATAGTTTCCACGAGGTCTCGGCTTCGTCGCCGCGAATGAAGAGCGTGCCGTCGCCGATCATGGCGTCGAGCACGAGGCGCTCGTAGGCCTCGGGCGTATTGGAGCCGTAGGTCGCGCTGTAGCGGAAATTCATCTTCACCGGCTGGGTGCGGGTCTCCAGGCCGGGCACCTTGCCGTTGAGGATAAGCGAGAGTCCTTCGTCCGGCTGGATCTGGAACGAGAGGGTGTTCGGCGCGAGGTCGAAGCGGCCGCCTTCGGCAAAGAGGGTGCCGGGCGGGCGCTTGAACTGCACCGCGATTTCGGTCACGCGACGCGCCATGCGTTTGCCGGAGCGCAGATAAAACGGCACGCCCTGCCAGCGCCAGTTGTTGATCGAAAGGCGGATCGCGGCGTAGGTCTCGGTCGCGGATTGGGAGGCAATGCCCTCCTCCTCCAGGTAGCCTTTTGCGCCCTTGCCGCTGATCAGGCCCGAGGCGTATTGGGCGCGCACCACGTCGCCGCCGGGAGTGAGATCGAGGGGCTGAATGGCCTTGAGAACTTTGAGCTTTTCATTGCGCACCGCCTCGGCGTCGAGCGATCCGGGCGGCTCCATTGCGGTCAACGCGACGAGCTGCATGGTGTGGTTCTGGATCATGTCGCGGAGCGCACCGCTCTGCTCGTAGTAGCCGCCGCGCGTGCCCACCCCGACTTCCTCTGAGACGGTGATCTGCACGTGGTCAATGTAGTTGCGGTTCCAAAGCGGCTCGAAGATCGAATTCGAGAAGCGCTGCACCAGCAAATCCTGCACCGTCTCCTTGCCGAGGTAGTGGTCAATCCGATACACTTGATGCTCTTCGAGCACTTCGCGGATGACACCGTTCAGAGCCACGGCCGAGTC
>JAIYBI010000486.1 GCA_027488595.1 Opitutaceae bacterium
GAGGTGCACTGCGGCCTGCGCATGCTGATGCTGGATGTGCGCAATGCCATCGCCGGCATCTTGGATCGCTACACGCTCGCCGATGTGGTCGAGGTCACCCTGCGTAAACTCAAGCGTGATGGTTTGCCCCTGCCCTACGCGGCCGACGCCCGCCAGCGCAGCGCACTCGCCGCCGCTAAAAAGGCAGCCGGCAAAGCCCGCCTCGGAGCAGTGGAAGGCATGCTTTCCCAGTTACTGCCCGACTACACGATTTAGCGCGCTTAGGCCGCGGTTCGCTGCGCCCGTCTCCTCGCCTTTTTGAAGGTGAAAAGTAGCTCGCTTTTAAATCATATCAATTTAGCAGGAATATCCCTTGACTTAAATATAACTAATCTAATGTAGTTTAACTCACATCTATTTTACTGCCTAACTCCACGTCCTTTCCCAACCATGAGCGCTCACTCCAACTCTACCCCGACGTCTGCAGGCGAAATCACCCCTTCCTGGCTCGCCATTGTCCGTCAAAAAGTCGAATCCCTGCGCTTTGGCGTCGTGCAAATCGTCGTTCACGACGGCAAGGTAACGCAGATCGAGCGCACCGAGAAAACCCGGCTCGCGGACGGCCGCGATGCGTCCGTCTAGGCGGCACCCTTGGCGCCACCAGCCCGAACATCACCCCCCTTTCGCCTACCGCAGCTTTTGATGCGGCGGCGTTTCCAAACCAAACACAACTCTTACGGAATACTCGACCAGTTCATCTGGAGGCCACCGTCTCTGCATCGCATTCCATCCATGAAAACCATCGTTCCCTCCCTCCGATCGGCGCTCGCCGCTTCGGTCCTTTCTTCCGCTTTGGCCGCTCCGGCATTCGCCCAAACGTCCTCCGATGTTGAGGCCCTTCGCGAACAGATCCGTCTGCTCGACCAAAAGCTCCGCATCCTCGAGCGCAACATCGAGCTCAAGGACGAGACCGCCGCCGCCGAAGCCAAAAAAACTCCCGTTGTCACCGCCGGTCCCTCCGGTTTCATCCTGACCTCGGCCGATAAGAAATACTCGCTACGCGTTCGCGCCAACCTCCAGGCCGACGGCCGCTTTTACACCGAAGAGAAAGGCCAGAACGTGGACACACCCGACGCCTTTGTTCTCCGCCGTATCCGCCCCAGCTTTGAGGGCGTCGCCGCCGAGAAGTTCTCCTTTCGTCTGATGTTCGATCTGGCGAATAACCAGGTGCAGCTCCTCGACGCCTGCGCCTCCTACAAGCACGCCGATTATCTCAACGTGCTCGTCGGCAAGGCCAAGTCGCCTTTCGATCTCGAGCGCCTCGTCTCCCAGACCAACCTGCTCTTTATCGAGCGATCCTACCCCACGCTTCTCGGGCCGAATCGCGATACCGGCGTTCAGCTGTTCGGCGATGTGTTGGCCGGCCGGTTGAGTTACCAAGCGGCATTCCTCGACGGCGCGAGCGACGGCGCAAGCGTCGAGACCGAGCCCGGCGGCAATGATGGCAAGGACGCCGTGTTCCGTCTCTTCACCCATCCTTTCAAGACCCAGGAGGATTCCTTCCTCAAGGGCCTCGGACTCGGCTTCGCCTACAGCACCGGAACCCGCGAGGTCGGCGCGGGCCTGCCCCGAGCCTACACGAGCAACGCATTGGTTAGCTTTTTCCAATACAACGCCAATGTCCGCCCCGACGGCGACCAAACCCGGTTTTCGCCTCAGGCCTACTTCCACAAAGGGCCATTCGGTATTCTCGCTTCCTACACCGTATCCAATCAGGATTTGATCAACACCGCGACGGTTCTCCCCGGCTCGATCCGTCGTGACCTCACGACCCGCGCCTGGGCTGTGACCACGAACTACGTGCTCACCGGCGAGGATACCGGCTACAGCACCAACCCGAAACCAGCCAACGATTTCAACTTCGCCAACGGCACTTGGGGAGCCTGGGAGGTCGCCGCCCGCGTGAGCCAGCTCACCGTGGATAAGGACGCCTTCACCGGTGCCGGCACCGGCATCTTCGCCAATCGCAACACCCAGGCCGAACGCATTGATTCCTACTCCTTGGGCGTGAACTGGTATCTCAATCGCAACGTGAAGGCCTCGTTCAACTTCGAGCACTCCAGCTTCTCCGAGGCTGCCGGTTCCACCGCTTCCTTCGAGGACGAAAATGCCATCCTCACCCGCGTTCAACTTTCCTTCTAAAACGTAACCAAAATTACACTACATCCCGTTATGAAACTCAACTCCCTTATCGCCGCCCTGGCCGGTGTCGCCCTGGCCGGCGTCGCGTTCGCCAAGCCTGTCGAACTTCTCAACGTCTCCTACGACCCGACCCGCGAGCTCTACGTCGAATACAACGCCGCCTTCGCCAAACACTGGAAGGCCAAGACCGGCGACGATGTCACCGTCAAGCAGTCCCACGGCGGCTCCGGCAAACAGGCCCGCTCCGTGATTGATGGTCTGCGCGCCGATATCGTCACCCTCGCCCTGGCAGGCGACATCGACGCCATCTCCCAAAAGGCCCGCCTCTTGCCGGCCGATTGGCAAAAACGCCTGCCTCACAACTCGTCCCCCTACACCTCCACCATCGTGTTCCTGGTCCGCAAGGGAAACCCGAAGGCAATCAAGGACTGGGACGACCTTGTGAAACCCGGCGTCTCCGTCATCACGCCGAACCCGAAGACCTCCGGCGGCGCCCGCTGGAATTACCTCGCCGCCTGGGAATTCGCCAAGCGCAAGCTCGGCTCCGACGAGGCCGCCAAGAACTTTGTCGCCCAACTCTACAAGAACGTCCCCGTGCTCGATTCCGGCGCCCGCGGCTCCACCACGACCTTCGTGCAGCGCGGCATCGGCGATGTGTTCCTCTCCTGGGAAAACGAGGCCTACCTCGCGATCAAAGAGTTTGGCGCCGATAAGTTCGAGGTCGTTGTCCCTGTCCTGAGTATCCTCGCCGAGCCGCCGGTCACGGTGGTTGATAACAACGCGAAACGACGCGGCACCACCGAGGTCGCCAAGGCCTACCTCGAGTATCTCTACTCCGATGAGGGCCAGGACATCGCCGGCCGCCACTACTACCGCCCCACGGATCCAAAGGCCGCCGCCAAGTATGCCGGCCAATTCACCAAGGTGGAACTCTTCACCATTGACCAAGCTTTCGGCGGCTGGGCCAAGGCGCAGGCCGTCCACTTCGATGATGGCGGCACCTTCGACCAGATCTATCTCAAGAAGTAAAACCTGCCATCAGCCTGTTCGGCGGACGGGCCTCGCGCCCGTCCGCCTTCGTCGTTTTTGCCCAAAACCCGTGCCGCTCCTCCAAACACGCCCCATTCGCGATCTTCATTCGCTTCTCGAACCGCTCGTCGCGCTGAGCGCCTTGAGCGCGAATGTGCGCGCTGATTTCGCCGCCGTCTTCGATCACGAGGGCGACTCCTACCGCGTGCCGCGTATCGTCTTCACCGGCCCCGCCGCCGCGCACGAGCCCGACCCCATCCGCCTCGGTCTCTTTGGCGGACTGCACGGCGACGAGCCCGCCAGCGTGCTCGCGCTCATCGCCTTCCTCGAACGCCTCGCCGACGAGCCCGCCCGGGCCACCGGCTACGAACTGGTTGTTTACCCGCTTTGCAACCCCGTCGGCTACGCGCGCGACACTCGCCACAATGGCGCGGGCCTCGACCTCAATCGTCAGTTTTGGCGCGGCTCGGAACAACCCGAAGTCGTCGCGCTCGAGCGCGAGCTCTCGTTTAACCGTTTTCACGGCCTCATCACGCTCCACGCCGACGACACCGCCGAGGGCATTTATGGCTACACCCACGGCCACGTGCTCAACGAGGCCCTGCTCGAACCCGCATTGCGCTCCGCCAGCTACATCATTCCCCGCGACCGGCGCGCCAACATTGACGGCTTTCTCGCCCGTCACGGTAAAATCGAATCCTGCTACCAGGGCGTGCTTGCCGCCCCGTCCGGCCAGCGCCCGCGTCCTTTTGATCTGATCTTTGAAACCCCCGCCCGGGATCCTTTGGAACGTCAGGTCGAGGCCGCAGTAACCGCGCTCGACACCATACTGGATGAATACCGAGTATTCCTCGCCTACGCCCAGAACCTCTGACCCATGTCCCGTTCCCACCGCTCCGTCATACCCGGCTTCGGATTGTCGCTCGGTCTCACGATAACCTATCTGAGTCTGATCGTCCTGCTGCCGCTTTCCGCCGCCTTCATCAAGACTCTCGGGATGACGTGGGACGAGTTTTGGACGGCAGTCGCAAGCCCGCGGGTCGTTGCTTCCTATCGTATCAGTTTCCTCGCCTCCTTCGCCGCCGCGTCGGTGAATTGCGTCTTCGGCCTCGTCGTCGCCTGGGTGCTTGTGCGCTACCCTTTTCCCGGCCGTCGCATCGTGGATGCCTTGGTGGATTTGCCCTTTGCGCTTCCCACCGCCGTCGCCGGCATCGCACTCACCGCGCTCTACGCGCCCAACGGCTGGATTGGTTCTCTGTTCGCGCCCTACGGCATCAAAATCGCCTTCACCGAGATCGGCGTATTCATCGCCCTCACTTTCATCGGTCTGCCCTTCGTGGTGCGCACCGTCCAGCCGATCATCGAGGAGCTGGAGCCCGAGTTTGAGGAGGCCTCCGCCAGCCTCGGAGCCAACCGCTGGCAGACCATCCGACGCGTCATTTTCCCTCAGCTCGTTCCCGCCCTGCTCACCGGCTTCGCCATGGCCTTCGCCCGCGCACTTGGCGAATACGGATCGGTCGTTTTCATCTCGGGCAACATGCCCATGCGCACCGAAATCACCCCGCTGCTCATCATTACCAAGCTGGAGCAATACGACTACAAGGGTGCCACCGCCATCGCCGTCGTCATGCTGGTGACTTCGTTCACCCTGCTGCTTCTCATCAACCTTCTGCAAAAGTGGAGCCGCCGCCACCATGCCGTCTAAGGCCGGAAATCCTAAATCCTAAACGACTAAATCCTAAAGGATCGAACCGCCCCGTAAAATGTCCTCCGTTGTTTCATCCCTCCAGCACGCCGCCGCCGCCGGCCACCGACCGCTCGCCACCCGCGATGCGGATTGGGTGCGCTACACGCTTACCGCCGTCGCGCTCGGTTTCCTCGCGCTTTTTCTCGTGCTTCCCCTGGTGGCGGTTTTCGCCGAGGCCTTCCGTCGCGGCATCGGAGCCTACTTCGCCGCGCTCAATGATCCCGACGGCATGCACGCGCTCAAGCTCACGCTCCTGACCGCCGCCATCGCCGTGCCCGCCAACCTCGTCTTCGGCGTCTCCGCCGCGTGGTGCATCGCCAAGTTCAACTTCCCCGGCAAGAGCCTGCTCATCACCCTCATTGACCTGCCCTTCGCC
>JAIYBI010000528.1 GCA_027488595.1 Opitutaceae bacterium
GGCTCCCGCCGCCCTTCCGCTCCCCGCCCCGATAAGTGATAACCACTGATCCAGTTCATGCCTCCCCATGAGTTTCCCGCGCCCGCTTCGCATCCTCCGCGCCGCAGTTCTCCCCGTCGGCCTCGCAGCCCTCGCGCGCGCCACCGAGCCGCCCCTCGTCGCCATTCCGCCCGCCTCCTCGATCGGCCTTAACTCCGCCCAAAGCGCCGCTCCCCTCGCCAAACTCGTCCAGATCACCCTCGCATCCGATCCGGCGCTCGCCGGCACGCGCTTGGTCGAGCGTATCGCGCTCGATGCCGTCCTGCGCGAACAAACCCTCGCACTGGCCAACCCAGCGGATTCCACCGCCGTCTGAATGCGCGTCCGACTGTAGATTCCGATGCCATGTCGCCCTTTCGTCACCTTCGCCTGATCGCGTTCGCCATACTTGTCGTTTTTGCACAGCCCTTTCGCGCCGTCGCGGCCTCCACCCCGTCGCCCGCTCCGCCCGTCACTGTCGGTTTCCTTTCCGACGAAGCTTCGCGCGACCTCGCCGAACTCCTCCGCCAGCGCCTCCAAACCGAGCCCCGCATCGTCTTCCTCGAACGCATCCAACTCGCCGACCTCGGCCGCGAGATCGCGCTCCATGACCGGCTCGCCCAGATCCACTGGGAAGGCTGCGAACTCCTTGTCCGGCTCGAAGTGTTCTCCACCGCCGCCAACCGCGACCGCCAGCTCATCGTCCGCATCATCGCCCCGCGCTCCCTTCAAACCCTCGGCCTCTGGGTTTACCCTTTCAACTCCGCCGACCCCGACGGCCTGGCGTCCCGCCTCGCCCCGCGTCTGCTCGACACCCTGTCCACGTCCGCTCGCGCCCCTACCCGCGCCGTGTCCCTTTCGCTCCTGCGCGGCGACACCCCCACGCTAAACGCCATCGCCGAATCCGCCACCTATGCGCTAGCCGCCCGCCTCCACGAACTCCCCGGCGTGAGCCTTCTCGAACGCTGGAACATCCGCGACCCCGCCTTCGAGCAATGGCTACTCCAATCCACGCCCGCCGACCTCCGTCCGCCCGATCTCCGCATCGAGGGTGCCGTCACCGAGACCGACGGAGGCCTGGCCCTGCGCCTCTCCATCAACGACACCCTCCGTGTATTCAACCCAGCCCCGACCGCCGCCCCCGCTCCCGCAGACCAGTCGGTCTCCGGAGCGCTCTCCCTTGCCGCGCTCTCAGCCGCCCGGTCGCTCGCCGAAGACACTCCCGCCCCCCGCGATCCTGCCCTTAAAAACGCCGACCAGCTCCGCTTCGCGGCCGACGCCCGCTGGTTCTGGAAATGGCGCGCCTTTGATCGCGCCGCATCCGCCGCCGAGACCGCCGTCTACCTCGGCGCACAAGATCTCGAAACCCTGCACATTCGAGCGCTATCCTATCTGGGACTGCCAAAGACCTACGTCAGCAACCTCCCCTTCGCCCAAACCCCCGACGACGCCGCGCTGCAAAACACCCTCCGCGGCCTGGAGCATTTCAACGCCATCCCTCCGCCGCCGCTCTCCGCCGACTGGCGCGACCGCTGGCGCCACCTCCACTACTCGGCCCACGCCCTGAACTGCGCGGGCTCCCTGCTCCAAGGCCTGTATTTCAGCGACCGGCCCATGCCCGGATTTCCCGAAGACATCCGCCGCCTGCGAACACTCAGCCGGACTCTGGCGCTCAAAACCATTTCCTACGCCGGCCAGCCACACCGCTTCCCGCAGTCCTACACCAACATCCTGGAACACATCCCAGCCGCGATCGGCGAGACTTGGTTCCAACCGCTCATCACCTACGCAGGCCTCTGGACCGACGACCCCGCCGAACTCGCCGAACAATACACCCGCGCCTTCGCCGCCTGCGCGCGGGCGGGCAACGGCCCTGACGTCAGCGCTCCCTTCTCCGTTTTTTACCCGCGTTGCATCAGTCCTCACTACCCATGGATCGCAGCTTGGGGCGGCCCCGCTCCGGACGAAGCCAATGTAGCCCGACTCGTCTCCACGCTCACCAGCTCCCCGGACCCCGCGATCCGCCTTACCGCCTGTTTTATGTTCCTTGGTCGCACCCCACCCGGGCTGCCACCCAAAATCGCAAAAATCCGCGCCATCTGCCTGCGCTGGGCCTTCGATGCTCTCGGCCGCGAGCCGCGCTTTTTCTCCACCGAGCCCACCAAGTATTCCTTTCAATTTCTCTCCTTCTTGGGCGGAGAGGTCCGGCGACTCCGCGAAGATAATCCCGCCGACTTTCCCGAGGCCGAGTGGCGCGCCGCCCTGAATCGTCTAGCGGCCGTCACTCGATCAAATCCAAATTCCGAATACCCCGGACAAATCGCCCGACTACTGACCGCATTCATCGGCGAGTCCCGTAAAAACGCGTTAGCGCCGACCGCTGCGCTTCCCCCGAACACCGACGAAGAAGTCGTCGCGGCCCTGCGCGTTTTCCTAGTCGCACCACCCACGCTTTCTTCCGCCGAACGCGTGGCCCTCACCAAGGTCGCCCGAGGGCGTTCGCCCTCCCCGCCGCATACCGACGAGTCCGTCGGAAAAACCACCGTCACGCGTGAATCCACCTCGTTCCCGCTCGCAGATTCCACGCCGCCCCGCAGCGAGGACGGACGTCTCGCCCCCGTTCGCCTCTTCCCGGGCCAGATCTGGGGCCAGGCCCTCTCCGCGAACTACGCCGAAGACGGCGCCACTTGGTTCTTCTTCCAAGACTTTAGATCCCGCACCCTCCGCTTCGTCGAAACCGACCCCGCCTTCCAGCGGGCCAAACGCGTCATCCTCGTTCAAAATCTGCCCGGAGCCTTTGGCAACGCCCGCCCCGATCACTTCGTGGTCCGTGGCCAGCACCTCTACCTCGTTGATCGCGACGCGCTCCACGCCCTTTCCCTCACCGACCTCAGCCTGCGCAGCTACCCGCTCCCCCGCCTCGCCGAGCCCTGCATCTGGCGGGCCGGTGCCTCGCTCTGGATCGCGGGCGGCCCGGGTATAATCCTGGAGTTCAATCCAGCCGACCAACGGCTGCGTCTCGTCGCCAGCAGCATGCGCACCCCCGCGACGAACTCCCTCGACGCCCGCGCCGCCTATCAGGTCACGCGCATTTTCGAGCACGAGGGCATCACCTACGCCTGGCTCAACAACCAGCAACTCTACCGCCTCGCCCCCGGCGGACCAGACACGCGCCCGCTCTACTCCACTCAGGTCCACCGCCAACCGGGCGGCGCCTACCCCGTGGACCTGTTGCTAAAAGGCATCGGTATCTCCGCCCCCCGCTATTCCTACGAAAACATCTTGGATACGCTCATTCTCGATCCGCGCCTCGGCGGCACCCTCGCGGTTGATACGCTCAGCCAACCCGTCCTCGCGCGCCTCCCGGACGGAACCGAAGCGCGCACCAACGAAGTGCGGTCCGCCGCCGCTGCCCCGGACCACCTCTGGCTGCTCTATCGCTCCACTCGCCAAGGACTGACTCTCGGCTCCTTCGCCCGGGGAACAGGCGCTGCGGCGGCTTATCCCCTGAATTTCCCCAGCCGCATCGATCCTGATCGTATATATCGAGTTCCGACCGGGATCCTTTTCTCGTGCGCGGACAGTATATGGTTCCTTCTTCCTGACACCACTTTCCCATCGTTCTCATCACTCGAAGCCAGGTGATCACAAAGGGCACGACTGGCACACTCAGCGCCGGTTGAGCTGTTTCGCGCCGATATCGCGGCGGTAGTATTTGGAGGCGCACTCGATCTGGGAGCAGGCGGTGTAGGCGAGGTCGGCGGCGGCGCGAAGGGTGGGCGCGAGCGCGGTCACTCCCAAAACGCGTCCCCCGGCGGTGACTACCTGGCCGGCGACGTTGCGCGCGGTGCCGGCGTGAATGATCGCAACGTCAGGCGGGAGCACGGAGGGGAAGGTGATGACGTCGCCCTTGCCGTAGGCGTCGGGGTAACCTTTCGCGGCGATGACCACGCAGATCGCGTGCCCCGGACGCTCGGCGGCGCGGGCAGTGGTGAGCTCGCCTTTGGCGGCGCTCCAGAGCAGGGCGAGCAAATCGTCGGCGAGGCGCGGCAGCACCACTTGCGTCTCGGGGTCGCCGAAGCGGGTGTTGTATTCCAGCACGCTCGGTCCCTGCGGCGTAAGCATGATGCCGATGAAAAGCGTGCCGCGAAAATCAATGCCCTCGGCGGCGATCGCCTCGACGGAGGGTTTTACGATGGCACTCTCAATGAGATCGAGCAGCGCGGGCGTGACAACCTCGGCGGGTGAATAGGTGCCCATGCCGCCGGTGTTGGGGCCGGTGTCGCCGTCGCCGATACGTTTATGGTCCTGCGAGGTCGGCAGGATGACGTAGTTTTTACCGGATACGACAACGAGCAGGGACGTTTCCTCGCCGGTGAGGCAGTCCT
Source organism: Opitutaceae bacterium (assembly GCA_027488595.1). Classification (GTDB taxonomy): domain Bacteria; phylum Verrucomicrobiota; class Verrucomicrobiia; order Opitutales; family Opitutaceae; genus IMCC26134_A. Next base: position 4,407 of record JAIYBI010000528.1, read on the forward strand.
CGATCAGCACCTGGGAGCCGGCGGCACCGAATTTATTGCCCGCAAGCATATCCTGCACGGCAGCCTCGGCCTCGACGAGGGACTGGGCAACGACGACACCCTTGCCGGCGGCGAGGCCGTCGGCCTTGACCACGATGGGCGCGCCGCGCGAACGCAGGTAGGCGAGCGCGGGCTCGACCTCGGTGAAGACGCCGGCGGGGGCGGTGGGGATGCCGTATTTGAGCAGGATTTTTTTGGTGAAAACCTTGGAGGCTTCGAGGCGGGCGCCATCGGCCTTGGGGCCGTAGGCGCGGATATTGGCGGCGGCGAGGGCGTCCACCAGGCCGAGAGAAAGCGGCACCTCGGGGCCGACCACGACGAAGCCGACCCGCTCGCGCTGGGCGAGGGCGACGATCGCGGCGACATCATCGGCGGCAACGGGGAAACACGTTACCTCGGTGGCGATGCCGGCGTTGCCGGGCGCGCAGATGACGCGGGGTCGGACGGGGGAGTTAACGAGGGCGCGAACCAGTGCGTGTTCGCGGCCGCCGGCGCCGACGACGAGGACGGAGGTGGGAAGCATGGGGAAGAAAGGATGTGGAAGGAGACCTGAGGGCTGAAACCTGAGACCTGAAAGCTGAAACCGGAAGAAACCAAGAACCGAAAACCAGACCATCGTCGCCGAAACCTTCAGCCCTCAGGTCTCAGGTTTCAGGTTTCAGGTTTCAGTCTTCACCCCCCCAGCTCTCAGGTCTTTCCGCTTCAGAGCACCTGGAGTTTTTGCCGATAGAAGTGGAGCACCTCGGCGGGGTCGTCGGTGAAGAGCACGTAGTCGAGCATCCAGGCGGGAGCGCGTTTTTCGGCGACCATGAGGGCGAGCTGTTCGCGCAGCGGGGAGAAGTAGGCGCGATCCATGAAGACGTAGGGCACACGGGGGCGGATGCCGAGCTTGAGGTTGCACATCTCGATGCCGATCTCTTCCAGTGTGCCGACGCCGCCGGTGTTGAAGATGCAAAAATCCGCGACCTCGAACCACTTTTGACGGAAATGGCGGGACGTCTCCTGGAAGGTGTTGAAGAAATCCACGCCAAGCTCGGGCGGTTGGGCCTCGAGCTCGAGGAAACAGGCTCCGGTGAGCGCGCCTTTGTCGCGCGCCTGCTCGGTGGCGAGACGCATGACGCCGCCGCCGCCGCCGGTGAGCACGCCGACGTTGGGGCCGATGAAACCGGAGAGTTTGTCAATCAGGGTCGAGATACGCTCGGTCTGCGCATCGTTGAGCCCGACCGCGCTGCCATAGAAGGCGAGAATGGTGGACTCTTGAAAACGCTTGCTGATCTCCTCGCGGAGGAAAAAGCCGTGGCTCTTCTTGTAAGTGTGGAGGTAGAGGTCGCCGAGCTCGGGGTTGAACCAGTAAACCTTGATCCCGAGCGCATCGAGGGTATCGAGCCGGGCGTGGGCGTTGCTGGAGAAGAAAAATCCGTGGGTGCGCGAGGGACGGCGGAAGATGATGCGCTTGACGGGAGTCTTGGCCAGACGGGTGAGAATCTCGACGTGTTCGAGCAGATTCGGGAAGTAGTCCACCACGAGGGTGTCGGCCCCGATCGGGGCGGCGTCGAGGGCCTGGATCATGGTGCGGTGGCAGCAGATCTTATCGAGAACGGCCGCCGAGGGTTTGGTGCGGAGGGCGGCAAAGGCCTCGGCGGCGATGAAGACGCTGGGGTTGATCATCAGCGAACTCTGGCCCTTGACGGAAACTTTGGTGCGCGGACGTGCGGCGGGGGCGGAATCAACCGGCGGGCGGGCGTCGAGACTTTCGTAGAGGGCGCGGGCGGCGGTGGTGTCCTGCACCCGCCCGCGGGTGCGGATTTTCGCCGGCAACTCGGCGGGCGCGGGAGCGCGATAGATTTCCACGGAGACCATGGGATTGACCACCGGGTGTTCGCCGTGGTTGTAGATTTCCAGCATGATGTTCGTGCCGAAAGTCTTGATCGGATCGAGCAGGACGGCGCTGGTATGGATGCCAAAGTTACCCTCGCCGGGGTTGAGGCGGACGTAGTGCTCTTTTAGATACATCGAGCAGCTGGTGAGGATGCCGGTGCGCGGGGCGATGGTGATCGGGGCGGCCTCGTGACGGATCTGAACCTTGTCGAGAAAACCACGTCCGGAGTCGCCGGAAACCAGTCGTTCGAAAGCGGGGCGGGTTAGGCGCGGATTCAGCGTGTAGGTGAGCGCATGCGGGGTGAGGAAAACCCGTCCGTGCCGGTCAATGCTGATGGTGGCGGGAAGTTTCAGTCGGTGCGCCTGCACAGCTTCCCAAATCTCGGTGGAGGTGAGTTTCGCTGAGTTAGGCGCGTAAAAAAGCCGGCCGACCGGCACACCAGGACGAAGCAGTTGCGCCCAGTAACCGGCATGGGGAAAGCTCTCGTCGTAGAGAAAAGCATCGGCCTCCAAAACGACCCTGCGCCCGTCAATGTGCGGGGTGCCGTGCGCCATCATCTCGATGCCGATGCGCGCGAGTGTGCTGCGCTCGGTGAAGTGCAGCGAAGGGGCGTAGGTTTGGAAAAACGCCCACTCGGCCGGATTGCGCGGCCAGAAGGCGAGGGTCAGCGAAAGGGTGCGGGTATCCTTGCGCCGGACGGAGAGGATCTGGCCGTCTTGACTGGTCCAAAAATTATCGGGGTGCATAAAGCGGTCGGCCAACCATGCCGTTCCCACGCCCCGGCACAAGTGCGAGTATCGGTTGCAATCGCGAACGCGACGCCGGGGCGGGGCGCGTCCGGAAAAACGCCCCTTCTCCATAAGGCTTGCCAGCGCACCAGCCGCCGCGCTTTCCTTTCGGTTTTTCGTCAACCTTTCACCCGCCATGAAATCGTCCGCCTCGACCACAAAGTTCCCCCAGCCTGAAATCGGCCGCCCAATGAATGGCGCGGATGTCGTCGTCGAGTCGCTCCATCGCGAGGGCGTGGATGTCATCTTCGCCTACCCGGGCGGTGCGTCGCAGGAGCTCCACCAGGCCTTCGCCCGCAGCGACAAGGTTCGCGTCATCCTGCCGCGCCACGAGCAGGGCGGTGTTTTCGCCGCCGAGGCATGGTCGCGCGCCAATGGCAAAGTCGGCGTGTGCATGGCAACGTCCGGCCCCGGCGCCACCAATCTCGTCTCGGGCATCGCCGACGCCTTCATGGACTCCATCCCGCTGATCTGCATCACGGGCCAGGTTTTCTCCAAGTATATCGGCAAGTCCGCCTTCCAGGAGACCGACTTCTTCGGCATGACCCTGCCGATCGTCAAACACAGCTACCTCGTCCTCAACGCCGCCGACCTGCCGCGCATTTTTAAAGAGGCCTTCGTCCTTGCTCGCTCCGGCCGCCCCGGTCCCGTCATCATTGATATTCCGAAGGACGTCCAGCAGGCCAAACTCACCCCGGTTTTCCCGGCCACCGTCGAGTTCGCCAACAAGTCCCTCACCGAGTTCCCCCACGCCACCGACGACCAGCTCAAGGGCATCCTCGATCTCATCTCGAAGGCCCAGCGCCCCATCCTCTACACCGGCGGCGGCATCATCTCCGCCGAGGCCTCGGCCGACCTCCGCGCCTTCGCCGAGAAAACCAACATTCCCGTCGCCACCACCCTGATGGGAGTTGGCGGCTTCCCCGAGGACCACCCGCTCTCACTCCGCTGGTTCGGCATGCACGGCTCCGCCTACGGCAACTGGGCCGTTGACCAGGCAGACTTGCTGCTCTGCTTCGGCGCGCGTTTCGACGACCGCATTACCGGCGACGTTAACAAATTCGCCACCTCGGCGACCATCGTCCACGTGGACATTGACACCTCCGAGCACAACAAGAACAAGCGCGTCCAGTTCCCCATCGCCAGCGAGATCAAATACGCGCTCAAGCGCCTCAACGAGCTCGCCGCCGCCGCCAAGTTTACCCCGCCCGACACCAAGCCTTGGCACACCCAGTGCAACGCCTGGAAACGCGACTACCCCTTCAGCTACGAGGAAAGCCGCCACATCGTCCCGCAGGAGGCCGTCAAGGTCCTCTACGAACTCACCAACGGCGACGCCATCATCACCACCGGCGTCGGCCAGCACCAGATGTGGGCCGCCCAGTTTTATCCCTTCAAGGAACCCCGCCGCTACCTCAGCTCGCTCGGTCTCGGCGCGATGGGCTTCGGCTACCCCGCCGCCATGGGTGCGAAGGTCGCCTGCCCGGATAAGCAGGTCATTGATATTGATGGCGACGGCTCCTTCCTGATGAACGTGCAGGAGCTCGCGACCTGCCACATCGAGAAGATCGCCGCCAAGGCCATGATTCTTAACAACCAGCACCTCGGCATGGTCGTGCAGTGGGAAGATCGCTTCTACAACAGCATCCGCGGCAACACCATTCTCGGCGACCAGAACAACATCGGCTCGCCCGACAACATCGAGGGCATCTACCCCGACTACGTTACGATCGCGAAGGGCTTTGGCGTCAAAGCCCGCCGCGTGCACAAGCGCGAGGAGTTGCGCGAAGCCATTCAGGAGATGCTCGACCACGACGGTCCTTACCTGCTCGACGTCATCGTGCCCTACACCGAGCACGTGCTGCCCATGATCCCCGCCGGCAAGACGGTGAAGGATATGATCCTCAAGTAAATCTCACGCCACCCTGCCCCGGCCCGCCGCTTTCTCTTTTTCCGTCCCCGTAACCCTCCCACCCAAACCCAAACCACCCTTCCTACAACATGAGCAAAATCCTGAATAACGGCATCCCCCAGCGCATCATCCGCGACACCCAATCCTTCGGGTTGGTCGCCCTCATCGAAGGCGCCGCCGCCAACACCCAGTTCATCAATAATCTTCAGGTCCTCGGCCAGCAGCGCAAGGCCCTTGCCGAGCTCCGCCAGAAAATCGCCGCACTGCCCGCCACCGCCACCGTCGAGGATCGCGCCGCTCTCCAGGCCCAAGCCCTCCAGTTGGACGCTCTTGTGAGCAAGAACGTGCAGTTCATGACCCAGCACTACGGCTACTCGCTGGACCAAAACTATCTCCTCAACCCCGTTAACTCCGCGCTGCTCAAGAAAGCGGTGGACGAGAACGGCAAACCGATCGAGGACGAAGCCAAGGCCACTCTCGCCGCCGAGTTCCAGACCTTCGAGGCTTACGAAGCCTTCCAGTCTCTCCGCCAGCGCGCCCAGGACCTCGGCAGCGCCGATTCCAAGAGCGACGCCTACGCCGCCGCGAAAGCCGAGCTGCTCGACACCTACGGTTTCGACGTCGGTTCGCACTACATCCTGCAAGTTCGCAAAGGCGCCCTCTACGCGACCATCGTCACCGCCGCCTGAGCCTCTTCCGCCAAACCGGATTAACTTCCGCCAGCCCGCCGTCTTCTCGCGGCGGGCTTTTTTTGGCCCATCGGGAAGGTGAAACCGTTTAGAGCGTTTTAGATAAAACCGTGGCGGAAAAAGTAGCGCAGGCTTCCAGCCTGCTCCGATTGAAGATGCAGGCTGGAGTCCTGCGCCACCGTTCCTCTCAGGCCCCTTCCTTGCGGTCCGTTTCGTCGGTATCGTCGTCCCCGTCATCATTCCCGTCGTCGTCGGAATCATCA
>JAIYBI010000100.1 GCA_027488595.1 Opitutaceae bacterium
CGACGGGGGCGGCGGAGACGACGGGAAGATTGGCCGCAAGGAACGCAGAGAGCGCAAAGAGACCGAGGGCGTGGGCGGTGCGTAGTTTCATCGGGGGGAGGAGAGGAGGGTGGCACCGTCGCGGGAGATGGTGACTAGAGTGGGGGCGGCTGGGTCGGCGGCGGGCGGGGCCGGGGAGAAGGCGAGAGCGTCTTTTTGATCGGGCCACGCGAGCGTGGCGGTGGCTTGGGCGGCGTCCCAGGTGATGCCCGGGAGGGGTTCGCCGATTTTGAATGGAACGAGGGCGATGCGGGCGCGGAGGGCGGTGTCGCGGCGGCTGATGTAGAGTCGGGTGCGGGTGATGATCTGATCCGAGCGCTCGGAGGTGTAGGTGCGAACATCGAGGCGGAACGGTTGCTCGGTGGCTTTGAAAAAATTCCACGTCTGGGGGCCGACGGTCACGGGCACATCGAGGAGAACGACCAACAAGGCGGGCGTGCCGGCCGGGGAGGCTTGCACGTCGGTCATGCGCCATTTGTCGCCGCCGGCGGCCTTCACGAGGACGGCGGAGGCGGGGTTGCCCTTGGGCATCTCGATGTCGGCGAGGCGGACGCTGTTGGGGACCTGCATGACCCAGTCGTAGGCGTGTTCGCGGGCGTCGCCCTTGTCCACGTCGTCGAGGACGAGCGCGTAGGGGTGCGGGCCGCGCACGAGGCCGGCGGTGCGGAAGGCGGATTTGACGGGATTGGCCGAGGCCACGCGCATGGTGGGGCCCCAGTTTTGCTTGAAGACATTGTCGCCCCAGAGGCGCATCTTGTAGTGCTGGGTGCCGCGGAAAAAGGCGACGATGGCGGGGTCGGTTTCGGGGGAGATTTTCCAAGTGGCGGCGTCGGGGATGACCCATTGGAATTGGGTGGGGCCGACCCAGCCGTAGTTGTAGGCGGCGGAGATATCGGCGGTGGCGAGGGCGCCCTGCGGAGCGACGGTGGAGCCGAGGAATTTGACGCGCGGCGGGTAGGCGACGTCGGCGAGACCGAGGCCGTCAATGCGGACGTTGGAGTGGTCGTGGGAGTAGCCGGATTTGGCGCCGGCCTCTACGCCCCACATCTCGCCGAGGGCGGCGAGGTAGAAGTGGCCGGCGTCGTGTTGCTGGTGGCCGATGGTGGAGAGGTTGGCGCGGGCCTCGAAGTGCAGGAAGAGGGCGTCGGCGGCGGGGCTGGAGCGGGTGGCGAGCAGACCGTGGACGGGATCGGCGAAGTCGAGCGGGAGATCGAGGTTGGCGCGGAGTTGTGCGAAGGAGATGGGGGCGGTGTTGGTGTTCGCGGCGGCGTTGGCACCCTGCCAGTCGGCGCAGTCGTAAGGCGTGGGGCCCATGACGTGGGCGGGGGTAAGCGGAGTGAGTTTGCGCCAGTTGATGCGGGTGAGGGGTTTGGTGTCGGGGGGCGGCGGAGAGGCTGGCTTGGCGACGGTGGCTTCGAGCGAACGCTGGTAGTGTGCGAGGTCGAAGGAGGCGAGGTCGGGGCGATCCTGGCGCATGAGGAAGTCGGCGGCGGAGGCGATTTTTTCCTTGGGGAAAAAGGCGGTGAAAAAATGGCCGTAGGCGAAGGGGGCGTTTCCCCAGGTGCCGTTGTTCACGTTGTAGTCGCCGGAAGGCACGACGGTCTGCGCCTGGGCGAAGGGGAGCTGGCGGAGGTGCGGGTGACCGAGCTGGTTTTCGCCGCGACGGGCAAGGGCGATGGCGGTGAGCATCGCGTAGTGAACGCCGGCGCCGATCTTGCCGTTGCTCTCGAAGATCGTGCCTTGCGGGCTGAGGCCCCACTGGAGATAGCCTTTCAAGGTGCGGAGGGCGGCGGGCTGGATCTGCGGGTCGTAGCCCGGTTCACCCTCGATGGCCAAGGCGGTGATGTAGTGTTCGAGATCCCAGCCGGACCAGTTGGTTTCGACCCAGCGGGAGGGGCCGTTCATGCCGTAGGCGAGGCGTCCGGAGGTGGCGCCGGCGATAGCGTGGCGGAGGACGGCGCGCTGCGGCTCGGTCATCCACGGGGCGGCGAGGTCGTAGCAGAAGGCGAGGTTGTTGCCGCCGGCCACGACGAAGTTGGAGCGCCAATAATCTTTGGGGGCGAGTTGGCGTTGGTGTTGGTCGGCGACGTAGGCGTCGATGAACGGATTGCGCAGCGTGTAGTAATTGGCGATGGCGGCGGCGACCTCGCGGCCTCGGGTGGCGTCGCCGTCGAGCAAGCATTGAAAGGCGGCGGCGGCGAAGAGGTTTGGCAGGTAGGCGGTGTGGACGGTCTCGGTGAGGGTGGGCTTGTAGCCGGCGAACCAGTGGCGGGGCGGAGCGGAGAAGGTGAGGCCGCCGACGGATTGGGGCGCTTCGGGGGTGAGGAAGCGGAGGTCGGCGGTGTCGCCCGCGACGAGCTTGGCGTAGATTTTGCCCTCGTCGGAGGCGGGGTTGTGGAGCGTTTGGGCTAGGAGGAAGCGAGTCTCGATGAGGGCTTTTTGGCCGGCGCGGCTGGACTCGAGGCGGTGTTTGAGGAGCGGGACGTCTTGCGGGCTGAAAAGGATGCGCGGGTGGATGCCGGGCGCGGGGACGGGCGAGCCGAGGAGCGTGGGGTCGAAGCCGGTGAG
>JAIYBI010000420.1 GCA_027488595.1 Opitutaceae bacterium
TCTTTGCGTTAAAGTCTGAAAGTCACGGGCTATCTGTCTCAAGCATGGTAGGGCTGGTGCGGATACATGAGCGACTTCAACGGGAGCCTGCTCTGACGATTGAGTTTTCGTTCGTCTGCCGCAGAGGCAACCACACGCCCAGCGGTAAAAAAAGCAGCCAGAGTAGGATCGTGTTCTCCCAGAAAAAGATGTTCATTGTGACCAGACTCAGGAAGTGAAACACGGTAAAAAATATGAGCCAGATGCGGGCGAACACCCGCCAGCGGAGACACGCAAATGAGGCTACTTCCATCACGGTGCTCACCAGAAAGCCGATCCGGTAAATGGCGAAGAGCCAGGGCGTCGTTGCCACCGTCAGGCCGAAGTCGAAACCGTCGGGATAAGCCGAGACAGAACGATTGATCAGCCACGCGGAAGCGACTTCTTCGTTGGCAAAAACCCTGTAGTCGCCGCGAGCGAAGCGGTGGACTCCGATCATGGTGTAACACAATAATCCCACCGCTGTGATGAGAAGCAAAGGGACGCGATAGGCACTTGGCTCGCGGGCGGTTGGCCTGCTTCCACCCAAAGTGAATCCGTCCGCCGCTGGTGAAAAAATGAGGATGCCGGCAATAACCAGAGCGAAGGCACGCGCGTGATGGGCGAAGGGCGACAATCCGAGGGCCAAGCCATCAAACACCAGAATGCAGAGAAACGCCAAGGCCGCCCATAGGCGAAAGGGTCTCAACCCAAGCGCGGCGGCTAAAACCGCCGGTATAAACACCCAAGGGAGAAGTCCCGTGCCGACGGGCCCGATGATCCACTCGAGCGCGGGTTTCGGCAGTAACAACCAGATGCCCCGGACTTGAAAGAGTTCAGGAACGGGTGCGAGAAGCCCGGGCCAGGCGCTGGCGAACAAACCAAGCCAGAGCGTGAAAAGCGCCGCCCGAAAAACGCCAAGCGAAGTCGCGTTGGCGTTTTCAAAATGGAGTCCGTGTTTCATCCGCCCGTCCTCCCGCTGGTGGGCAAATCAACCGCGAAAAAAGTATCCTTCCCCGTCAGCGCGCCGTCCCGCCCAATAGTGCGAAGCGCTAATTCAACCCGGATCAGTTCGCTCGCGCCCGGCGGTGTGCTTTGGTTTTCAGCCAGTGTTTTGATAACCCCAGCGAGCACGGCTTCCCTACGTGTCGCCTCGACCAGGTTGGTCGTCCGAAGGAGCTCGGTCTGTTTGTGGTAGTCTCGAAGGATCCCGACGTAAAGTCCCGTGGACAAAACCAGTCGGTCAATATCCAACCGAAAAGAGCTTCCGTCCGCCCGGACACCGGTGAGCTCAGTAAACTCCAGAGTTTCGGGGCGTCGAGAGGCATACATCGTCCAGGAAAGGACCGGGTAGGTCAGCTCGTTTTTGCGCACCAACTGGGCATTCAGCATGAGCACGAATAAAATCACGATCGAGCATCGCGCGGGTGCGCGGATGCCCGACCACAGGGCGCGCACGACTGGCAATGAAAAGACCCAAAGCAGCAAAGCCGGATAAACCAGCGACGAGGCAATTGTGGTGATCTTCACCCAGTCGGTCGTCCAAAACGTGAGCTGCAAACTGGCTGCCCAAAGCCACACGTAGTGAGCGCAGACTCTCCACCAGAGATGTTTCCTGGCAGGTGGCGATGTGGGATCAGTCGCTTGGATCATGCAGTGAGCGGCGAAGTGGGGAAATCGGAACCCGAGCAAAATCGCGATTCCAAAGTTGTTCAACGCGTGAAGCGCCGTGCTCCAGCAAGCGTAGTCGCAGGTTATCCGGCGCAGATTTTGACGGAGGCACCAAGGGTCTTGAGATCGAGTTCTGCATTTCGGCCTGACTCTTGGCCGGAGAGCGCATGGAGCGAACATGCCGTCGCGTGTCTCGCGGTCTCCTCACGCGAAAGCCCGCGTAGTTGGGCCGCAACGATGCCGGCCACCATCGCGTCGCCCGCTCCGACGGTGCTGCGCACCGTGATGGCCTGGGGCAGGGCGTGGACGATTTCGTCGTTGCTCACAAACAGCGCGCCGTCCGCTCCGAGCGACACCACTACGAGCGGCACGCCGCGGGCGGTGAGTGTGCGTGCGGCCGCGATCACCGCGGCGCGGTCGGGCAGTTCGTGGCCCATGAGCTCGGTGAGTTCATGGATGTTGGGTTTGATAAAATCCGGCGCGGCCTCGAGCGCTTGGCGCAGGGGCGCGCCACTCGCATCGAGCCCCACGCGAATCCCCCGGGCTTTGAGCCGCATGATCGTCTCGCGATAAAAAGAAACCGGCACGCCGGGCGGCAGGCTGCCGGCTAAAATGCACCAGCGCGTCTGGATGGTATCGAGCTGACTGACGAGGGCTGCGAGGTCTTCCGCCGTCGGAGCCAGACCGGGGAAGTTTAGGTCGGTGGTCTCGCCGCGCTCCGGGTCCACGATTTTCAAGCCGGTGCGAGTCTCGCCGGATAGGCGCAGAAGCGCGTCTTCGATGCCACGCTCGGCCAGGAAAGTGGCGAAGATGTCCGCGTTATCGCGTCCAAGGAAACCCAGCGCGGCCGTGCGGATGCCTTGCTGCGCCAGCGCGGCGGCCACGTTGATGCCTTTGCCGCCGGGGCGGTCGCCGAGGTGGGTGGCTCGGTTCACCGCACCGGGAGCAAGACCGCTTACCTGGATGGTGCGATCAATGGCCGGATTGAGCGTCACCGTTGCAACGTCAAAAAGGGTAGGGGAGAGCGCCGACATTTATGCGCGAGTGGATAGAATCCGATGCCAAGTGCGAGCATACGCTCGCCACTTCGGGCACTTGGCGGAGGTTTTCCATGGCGGGCATGGAGGTTGCTAAGGCGGATGGATGAAACCTTTTGTGAAGGGCGATATTGATGGGTTTTTCGCGCTTGGGCTGGATAGCCTGATCAACCTGCTTTTGATGTCGGGCTTCTGTCTCGGATTGATGGGGTTTTCGGCGGAGTTGTTTTATGGCAAGATACTTCCGGGCA
>JAIYBI010000123.1 GCA_027488595.1 Opitutaceae bacterium
CTGGATCGGCCCCGGCGTCGAGATCCGTCCCGGCGCCTACATTCGCGGCAACGTCATTGTCGGCGCGGGCTGCGTGCTGGGGAACTCCTGCGAGTTCAAAAACTGCCTCCTCCTCGACGGCGTGCAGGTGCCGCATTTCAGCTACGTCGGCGACTCGATCCTGGGCAACAAGGCCCACCTTGGCGCGGGCGCGATCTGCTCCAACTTGCGCCTCGATCAGCAGCCCATTCACGTGCGCACCGAGCAACAGACCTACGCCACCGGCCTGCGTAAATTCGGCGCCGTCCTCGGCGACGCCGCCGAGGTCGGCTGCAACGCCGTGCTCAACCCCGGCAGCGTGCTCGGCCCGCGCGCGCTTGTGATGCCGGGCACCGTTTTCACCGGCCACTTGCCCGCCGATACCATTGCCCGCCAGCGCGCCGCGCTCAGCCAAATGCCACGCCGCGCTTGAGCCGCACGCATCTCCGCCCACCCTTCGCCCCTCACTCCATTTTCCATGCGGACTCTTACCGGTATCCAGCCTTCGGGCATTCTTCATCTCGGCAACTACCTCGGCGCGATGCATCCGGCCATCGCCGCCCAAGGCGACAACGAGTGTTTTTATTTCATTGCCGATTACCACTCGATGACGTCGCTCACCGACGCCAAGCTCCGCCGCGACTACACCCTCGGCGTCGCCCTCGACTGGCTCGCCTGCGGTCTCGATCCCGCCAAGAGCGTGTTCTGGCGCCAGAGCGATGTGCCCGAGGTCTGCGAACTTTCCTGGATGCTCGGCACCCTCGCTCCGATGGGCCTGCTCGAGCGCGCCCACAGCTACAAAGACAAGATCGCCCAAGGCATCGCGCCCAACTTGGGGCTCTTCGTCTATCCCGTCTTGATGGCCGCCGACATCCTGCTCTTCGACACCCAAAAGGTTCCGGTCGGTCGCGATCAGAAACAACACCTCGAGATGACGCGCGACCTCGCGATCAAGTTCAACCAGACCTACGGCGAGACCTTTGTCGTGCCCGAGCCCGTCATTCGCGAGGAGTCCGCCGTTGTGCCCGGTCTCGACGGCCGCAAGATGAGCAAAAGCTACGGGAACACCCTCGAACTCTTCGGCGAGGAAAAGGCCGTGCGCAAAAAAATCATGGGTATCCAAATGGACTCCCGCACGCCCGCCGAGCCCAAGCCCGACGCCGATAAAAACCTCGCCATTCAACTCCTCAAGGTCGTCGCCGCGCCGGACTTCGCCGCCGCGACCGAAGAGCGCCTGCGCGCCGGTGGCCTGGGCTACGGCGACCTCAAGAAAATCCTCTTCGAGCAAGTCTGGACGCACTTCGCCCCCGCCCGCGTGCGCCGTGCCGAGCTGGCTTCGAATCTCGACCACGTGGACGCCATCCTGCGCGATGGCGCCTTGCGCGCCCGCGCCGTGGCCGAGCCGGTCCTGCACCGCGCCCGCACCGCCTGCGGCCTGCGCTGAGGCTGGACCTTTAGTTGAACCGCGCCCAGCGGTTCCGACCTCTTCTTCGGGCCCTCTTTTTGGCGATGGTTTTGTTCGAGATACACTGCCGGGTGTAATCGGTTTTCGTTACAATTCACGTCTTACCTTCCAAGAGCATGCAACGTTCTTGGCTCTATGGAGAAAAAGTCTTGCTCAACAGTAACCATTCCGGTCGTAAACAAATGGTAAAATCAAAAAGTGTATGCACTTACTCCTCGTGCCTCTCGTCCTTTTCCAAAGCGTCCTGCGCCGAGGCGGGCTGTTCTCTTTAGCGTTGCTCAGCGTGGGTGTAGCCTCGGCTTATCCGCCTGCACCGACCTTCACTGTGCGCGGCATTGTGCGCGATTCGTTTGGCTGGGCGTTAAAGGCCTCTGATCAAGGCAGTGTGGTGTTCAAGCGCAATGGGGTGGTCATTGCTGAGGCGCCGATTGATGAAAATGGCCGCCAAGGGGAAAACTTCCGCACCCAGCTCGCGATGGATACCAATCCGGCCGCCCCCTACAGCGACCAGTCGCAGAGCACCGGCGTCCTTTTTACGATGGAGGTGCGTTTTCCCACCCAGACTCTCCTCGTCACTTCTATCAACACGTCCCAACGCACGGTCGGCCAGCCCGGCGGCAGCGTGTTTATTGATTTCAGTGTCGGCGTGGATACCGATGGAGACGTCATTCCCGACTCCTGGGAGTTCTGGCAACTCTCCGAACTGGGCATCGGCCCAGGCGACTCGCGCTGGTCGCTCGCGACCCTTGGCCCAGGCGACTTCGACGGCGACGGCCTTTCCGACCGCAACGAATACCTCGCCGGCACCTTCGCCTTTCTCGCCGACGACAGGCTTTTCCTTAACATCGAGGGCTTCGAGACCGACGGTTCCGCGCGCCTGCGGGCCCTTCTTGTGGTCGACAAGAGTTACCGGGTGGAATCCTCCACCGACCTGATCACGTGGACCACAGTTGCCGCCCGCCTCGGCAACACCGCCGCCACCGCGCAAAGCCTGCTAAAAATCGAAGATACCCGCGAGACGCCGCTATACGCTCCGCCCATGCCCGGTCAGGCGCGCCAGTTTTACCGTCTCATCCTTGTGAGGTAATCCCCGCACCAACCTTTGCTCCCCAGCCGCCGCCCATTTGTTCATGAAGTCCCGCCTCCTTTCCCTCGTTATTGTTTTTCTCCTGGCGACGGGCACCGCGCTCGCCCAGTGGCGCACCGAATCCTACACCTTGCGCGCCGGTTGGAACGCCATCTACCCCACGGTTGACGCCGGCTACACTACGATCGATAGCCTTGTCGCGGCCTCGCCCGACATCGTCGAAATCTGGCGCTGGCAGCCCGAGCGCCTCGATCCCCGCCTGCCTGAAAACATGACCTTCCCGCCCGCCGGTCTCGACTGGGGCACATGGAAACGCGGCGTCCCCGAGGAAACGTCGTTCACCCAACTCAACGCCAACTACGGCTACCTTGTGCGCCTGGCTGACACCGCCGCGCAACAGACCCTCTCCGTCAAGGGCCGCTCCGCGATGCCCGAGGTGCGCTGGCGTGGCGATGGTCTGAACCTCGTCGGATTCCCCGTCGTCACCACCGGCACGCGGCCCACCTTCTCCGCCTACCTCTCGCCGGGCGGTTTCTCCCTCGGGAGCTCGAACATCTTTCGCTACGTCGGCGGCCCCATCGTCAACAACGTCAACCCCGCCCTCATCTCGCCCACCGTCTCCCGCATTGAGCGCGGTCAGGCCGCTTGGGTGCGGGTCGAGCTGTTCTCGCGTTACTACGGCCCGCTCAAGGTCGAGCTGGAGACCGGCAACGAAGTCGCCTTTGGCGTGCGCTCCGGGCCCTTCCGCGTGCTCATCACCAACCAGACTACCACGCCCATCACCTTCACCCTCGCCCCCGCCGCCTCCGAGAGCGCGCCCGTCGGCCAGACCGCCGTCGCGGGCCCCGTGCCGCTCATCGCCCAGGTGAATTCCGAGTCGGCCTACACCGCCCTCACCAGCCGCACTTTCACCCTCTCGCCCGGCGTCATCATGGCGGTGCGCCTCGCCGTGGATCGCAGCACGCTCAGCGGCGTGGTCGGCACCACCTACGGCTCCTTGCTCAACATCACTACCACCGCCGGCGTCGTCGGCCAGCAGGTGATCGTGCCCGTCACCGCCGAGGTCGGCTCGCTCGCCGGTCTCTGGCTCGGCGAGGCCCAGATCACCAACGTAGGCAGCGTCGCCATCCGCTACGAACGCGACGCCGCCGGCAACACCGTTTACGAGACCGCCGCCGGGCCCAATTTCGGCAAACCCCGCGTAATCGAAGATCTCACCACGCCGGGCGGTGCCGCCACACTGCCGGGCGTCAATCGCCCCTACACCCTGCGCGTCATGCTCCACGTGAACGCCAGCGGCCAGGCCACGTTGCTCTCCCACGTTTACTCCGGCCGTCTCGCCGCCTCGCCGCCCGATGCCGGCAACGGCCTCACCACCTCCGAGGCCTTGCTCGACCCGGCCGAGTTGACCCAGGCCACCCGCCTCTCCGTCGCCCACCTGCCGCTCGACACCCGCCTCGCCTTCACCGGCACCTTCGCCACCGGCGCCGTGCTCACCCACGCCGCCCCGCTGGTCACCGGCTACGATGCCAACGACAATCCCTTCGTCCACCGCTACCACCCAGACCACGACAACCTCGACGCCCGTTTCGCCACCACGCTCGCCGCCGGCAAGGAGTCCTTCGACATCAAGCGCACCTTCCGGCTCGCCTTCGCCTCCACGCCCCCCGACGGCTCCGACCCCAACTGGGGCGTCAGTTTAATCACCGCCGCCTACTCCGAGTTCATCGAGGGACCCTACAAATCCCCTCTGCGCGTCGCCGGCAACCTCACCCTCTACAAGGTCAACGAAACCGCCGTGCTCACCGTTCCATAGCCCAAGCCCCGTCTCTTTCTCCCTTCCTCAACCACTTCCTCCTCACGTCCATTTTTGAGTTTATGAAAACCCACCTCACCCGCCTCCTGCTCGCCGCCTTGCTCGCCGCTTCCGTCGCCGGGCCCCTCACCCTGAGCGCCCAGACTTCCATGGTGCCCGATGCCATGACCTATCAGGGCGTGCTCACCGATACCAACGGCGACGTCGTCGCCCCCAGCGCACCGGAAAATCGCATCCTCCAATTCCGCATTTATAACGCCGCCACCGGCGGCACTGTGCTCTGGGGCGAGGAGCAGTCCGTGACCGTGTTCAAGGGCAACTTCAGCGTCATCCTCGGCAACGGCTCCGCCATCGGCGCGCCGTCCGGTGCCGCCGCCTTCGCCGCCGTCTTTACGAACGCCACCACCTCGACCCTCTTCTTCGGCATCACTCCACAGGCCGGCGTCGAGTTCGCCCCCCGCCAGCAGCTCCTCTCCAGCGCCTACGCCCTCCGCGCCAAACAGGCCGAGAGCGTCAACGCCACCGCCCAGGCCGCCAATACGCCCTCCCAGTTCA
>JAIYBI010000480.1 GCA_027488595.1 Opitutaceae bacterium
CGACTCTCCCGACCCCGAGGACTGGACCATTCCCGCGCCCTACGCGATTCGCCGTGAGACTCTGCGGAGCCTCGGCCCCAACGCCCTTTACGCTATGTGCGCGATGCAGCAGGCGGCGGCGGATGCCCGGCTGCAACCGGGCGACATTTCCAACGACGACACCGGGCTCTACGCCGCCTCGGCGGGCTCGTCGGGGCTGCTCGCACGTTGTTTGAATCGCATGCACGAGGTCGGCCCCATGCGCGTGCCCCCGCTCAGCATCGTGGCCAGCATTGCCGGCACGGTGCAGTTCAACCTCGTCGCTCATTTCAAAATCAAGGGTGCCTCCACCGGCTTTTCCTCCGCCTGCGCCTCGTCGGCCCACGCACTTGGTTTCGCCCACGATGAGATTCGCCTCGGACGACAGAAACGCATGTTCGTCGTCGGTGCCGAGGACGGCGATGCGGATACCATTCTGCCCTTCGCCTCCATGCGTGCGCTCTCGCTCAACCCCGATCCAGCCACCGCCTCCCGCCCTTTCGACAAGGCCCGCGATGGCTTCGTCGGCACCGGCGGCGGCGCCGTTCTCGTCCTGGAAAGCGAGGAAGAGGTGGCACGGCGCGGCGTGACGCCCTACGCCGAGGTGCTTGGCTGGGGCCAGGCCTCCGATGGCCACAATGTCGCGATCTCCCACCCTGAGGGACTCGGTCTCGCCAACGCCATGCGTCGCGCGCTCGCCTCTTCCGGCATCTCCGCCGCGCAGATTGACTACATCAACGCCCACGCCACCTCCACGCCGATCGGCGATGTTTCCGAGTGCCATGCAATCCGGGCCGTGCTAGGCGAGCACGCACCGCGCGTGGGGGTCAGCAGCACCAAGGCGCTCACCGGCCACGGGCTCTCTCTTGCGGGCGCGATGGAGAGCGGTTTCTGCGCGCTCGCCATCCGCGAGGGTTTCACGCCCGGCTCGGCACACATCACCGATCTCGATCCCGCGTGCGACGGTCTCAACATCCTCCGCAGCACCCAGCCAACCGGCCCTGCTGTCGTGTTGAACAACAGCAGCGGTTTCGGCGGGGCCAATGTCTGTATCGCCCTCCGCCGGGCCACGTGAGCGTGCTCTCCGTGCCTAATCTCGTCGCGGACTTACCGTCTCACCGTATGCCCTCCCGGCCAGTCATCGCCTACCTCTTTACCACCTTCCCGAAATCCACCGAGACCTTTCTCCAGCGCGAAGTCAGGGCCCTGCTCGCTCTTGGCGTTGAACTTCGGCTTTACTCGATGCGGGGCGGAGGAGGCGAGTTCGAGGGCTGCCCGGTGCGGAGAGTCCCCGGCTGGAAACGCATTTCACTGCTGTGGTGGCTGCCTTGGCTCGCCTGCTGCCGGCCTCGCACCCTCGCGACCTTGGTGCACGGGTTTGCCGCCGGGCGCGGCCTTTCGCGACTCAACTTGAAGGAAAACCTGCTGGGCCTCTCCTTCGCGCTTACTCACGTCTCCCACTTTCGCCGCGAGCGTCCCGCCCATGTTCATGCAGTCTGGGGCGGCGCACCCGCCGCCGCCGCCTGGCTGCTCTGGCGGATAGACGGGCACCCCTACAGCGGCGCGGGGCACGCTTACGATTTGTATAGGAATGGTGGTGACCCCTGGCTGCGCCAGAAGCTCGCTCCCGCTCTCTTCATCCACACGTCCACCGAAATGGGCCGCCGCACCCTGATTGAGAAGGGTCTCGACGACGCGCGCATCCATGTCATCCGCCGCGGGCTCAATACGCTGCCTCCCCTGAAGCCGCTCCGCTCCGGACGCACTCCTCTGCACCTGCTTGGCGTTGCCCGCCTCGTGCCCAAAAAAGGGCTCGAACACCAGCTCCGCATCTATGCCGCCCTCCGGGACGCCGGTCTCACCTTCGAGGCGCGTATCGCGGGAGACGGGCCCTTACGCGCCGATCTTGAGAAACTCGCACGCGAGCTTGGCCTTGCCGACTCCGTCCGCTTCCTCGGCCATGTGCCTCAGGAGGGTGTCGTCGAGCTCCGCGTCTGGGCGGACGTGCTTCTGCATACCGGTGTAGTCGCTCCCGACGGCGACCGCGATGGTCTGCCCAACGTTATCCCCGAGGCGATGGCCGCCGGCGTGCTCGTTGTGACTTCACCCGCCGCCGCCACCACCGAGGCAATAACCGACGGAGTGACCGGTCGCGTGGTCCCGCCCGAGGACGCGCAAGCCTGGGTCGCGTGCCTGCGCGAGCTGCGCGACGACGATGCGCTCGCCCAGCGTCTGCGCGTCGCCGCGCGCGCTTGGGTGGAGCATAACTTCGACGCCACTTGCAACGCCGCCTGTCTGGCCGAGCTCTACCGGCATCACACCGCGCCTGTCCGCTGATCGCGCCGCGCCATGCCTGCCACCGCGACGATAGTCCACCTCGACGCCGATGCATTTTTCGTCTCGTGCGAGCTGGCCACGCGGCCCGAGTTGCGCGGCACCAAGTGTGCGGTCGGCGGGCGCGAGCGCGGCATCATTTCATCCGCCAGCTACGAGGCCCGCGCTTGCGGCGTTTACACGCCCATGCCGACCGCGCGCGCATTGCAGGTTTGTCCGGATTTGCTGCTGTTGCCGCACACCGCCGGACTCTACGGCGCGACCTCGCGCAAGATGTTTACCCTCTGCGAGACACTCACGCCGCTCGTGCAACGCAACTCGATTGACGAAGGCTACCTTGACCTCGGTCCCTGTGCTTTCGCCGACGACGCCCGCCTTGAGGTCGCGGTGCGCGCACTGCAGCAACGCATCTGGGACGAACTCACCATCCCGGTTTCGATCGGCATCGCGGCCAACAAACTTGTCTCCCAAATCGCGAGCAAGCTGCGCAAACCGCGCGGCTTCGTCGTCGTGCCGGTCGGCACCGAGACCGCGTTTCTCGCTCCGCTGGGGATTGGCAAACTCCCCGGTGTTGGCACCAAGACCGAGGAGGCCTTGAAGGCTCGCGGGATCGTCCGCATCGGCGACCTCGCGACCCGCTCCGACGATGAGTTGGCCGCGACCTTTGGCCGCGATTGGCGGGCCTTCCTCGCGACCGCGCGTGGCGAGGACAAGCGTCCCGTGGAAGTCGAGGCGGACGACGCCAAGAGCTATTCGCAGCAGGAAACCTTCGCTGAAAACATATCCGACCCCGCCGAGATCGAGCGTATCGCCAAGGGCATGATAGACGATCTCCTCCCGCAGATACGGGCCGACGGGAAACGGGCGCGCACGATCACGCTGAAAGTGCGCTACGGCGATTTCACCCAGGAGAGCGCCGGTCGCAGCCTTGCCGAGGCGAGCGACCTTGAGGCGCCCTTTTACCCGCTGGTTGCCCCCCTCCTGCGCAAAGCATGGACGAGCCGCCGCGCGCTCCGCCTGGTCAGCGTGCGCCTTTCCGGTATCGAGGAACCGGCGACGCAGCTCGACCTCTTCGCCGCTGAAAGCGAGGCCGACGCCAAGCGCCGTAAACTCGCCGCCGTGCTCGATCAGCTCAACCGCAACTCCGCCGGCGCCCGCGTAAAACACGGCCATCAAATCCGTCGCGGCGCGGGTGGACAGGTTTGAGAAACGCCCTTAGTTTTCCCCCATGCCGATCTACGAGTATTACTGTCCGCAGAACCACACCATCTACCAGTTCTTCGCTAAAACCCTCGCGCAGGGAAAACTCCTGCCCCGCTGTCCGGATAACCCGAAGTGGAAGCTGCAAAAGACGGTGTCGCAGTTCGCCTTCACCGGGCGGGCCGTCGAGCCCTCCGCCGCCGCGCCCGATGCCGGTGCCGAAGGGGATGATCCCCGGATGGAGGCCGCCATGCAGGCGATGGAAAGCGAGTTCGCCTCGGTGGATGAAAACGACCCGCGCGCGATGGGCCGCATGATGCGTCGCATGGCGGAGCTCACCGGTGAAAAAATTGACGGAGAGATGGAGGAAGTGGTGCGCAAATTGGAAGAAGGCGCCGACCCCGATACGCTTGACGAACAACTTGGCGGCGGAGCGAGCGAAGGTGAGGGCGGCGAGGATGATCCCTACGGCAATCCCGGCGGCGGCGCGCCCCGGACGGACGCGGAGCGCAAAGAGGCGAGGATGCGCTACAAACTCCGCCGCGCTGCCGCGCCCCGCCGCGACCCCCAGCTCTACGACTACGAGCAAGCCTGACCGGCTGGTGGTGCGTGCACCCAAAATCCGGAATCGGAACCCGCCGGGTGCCCGGCCGGTTGCGGCGGATGGACGATTCCCGTTTCGGACTTCGGGTTTAAGCGCCCTTGAGGATGCGAATTGTAGTGGGTTTGGTATTACACGCCCCAGGCGAGACGCTGGTAATTCACCAGATGGCTGAAGGTGACATTGTCGGAGGTGGAGTTGCCGCCATGGAAGCCGCAGCCCAGGGTAAACGACGGGGTGAGGCCGGTGCCGAAACCGATGCAACCCTGGGCGGCGCCGGCGTTGACGAGCAGGCGGCTGGCCTCGATCTCGCGGGCGAAGCGGTGGGCACGCTCCTCGGATGCGGTGTGCAGGGCGGCGGTGTGGCCCTTGCCGCATTTGGTCAGGATGGCGCGGCACACCGATATGGCCTCATCGTCGCCCGACACAGTGAAGAGGCTGATCATGGGCGCGAGCTTCTCGGCGGCGAGCGGGCCGGCCAGCTCCTCGCGGACGGCGGGGATGACAACGAGGCGAATGGGGAAGGCGCGTTTGATGCCGCAGGCGGCGGCGGTCTCGGCGGCGGGGCGTCCGATGATCTCCTTGCGGAGATGGCCGTCGGCAGGGTCGAAGACATGCGCGCAGAAGCGGCGTTTTTCGTCGGGGGCGAGGACGGCGGCCCCGTTGGTCTCAAGCGCGGCGATGAAGGCGGCACGGACGCTGGTGTCCACCACGAGGTTGTTTTCCGATCCGCAGATGACGCCGCAGTCGAAGGATTTGCTGCCGACCACTTGTGCGGCGGCTTTGGCGGTGTCGGCATCGGGCGCGATCCAGCACGGAGCGTTGCCGGCTCCGACTCCGATGGCGGGTGTGCCGGAGGAGTAGGCGGCCTTCACCATGCTGGGACCGCCGGTGGCGAGGATGAGGGCGACGCCCGGATGCTTCATGAACATCGCGGTGGTGCGGCGGCTGGAGCGCGCCTTGATGGGCAGGACGAGGTCGGACGGCGCGCCGTGTTTGCGCAGGCAAGTCTGAATGAGTTCGGCGGAGCGGGCGCCGACGTTTTGGGCGCTGCGGTGGACCGAGAGGACGAGGGCGTTGCGCGCTTTGAGGCAAACGAGGGTTTTGAAGACGATCGTCGCCACCGGATTGGTCACGGGAATGAGACCGAGGACCACGCCGGCCGGCGCGGCGAAGGTGTCCACGCGGCCTTGGGCGGCTTCGCTGGTGAGCAGGCCGCCGGCGGATTTTCCCTGCAAGGAGCGGGCGACCTCGAGCGCGGAGAAGCGGTTCTTGGCGGTCTTGTCGGCGGTGTTGCCCATCTTGGTCTCGTCCACCGTGGCCTGGGCGAATTCGGCGGCCTGGTCGGCGAAGGCCTGGGCGACGTCGCCGATGAGAGCGTCCACTTTGTCCTCGGGCCAATGGGCGAAATCGCGCTGGGCGTTGGACGCGCGGGCAATCAAAGAGTCGGTCGCGGCGTCAATCTCGTCGGCGAAGATATATTCGGAAAGGCGGCGGTTCATCTCGCGCATTTTTCCGGAGAGAGAACCGGCGAGGGCGCGGCTGATGGCGAGCCCGGTGGCGGGGTGGGCGGCGCACAGACTGTTAAAGTCCTCAGTGCTGAACCAGCGCGCGGAGACGGCGGATTCGGCGAATGCGCTGGCGGAGCGCGGTTGGCCGTCGCAGAGACTGAATTCACCGAGGAAGTCGCCGGGTTTGAGGTAGCCGAGCACGCTGTCGGAGTCGGTCTCGGTCGAAGTCAGCTCGAGGCGGACCTCCCCGCTGTCTATGAAGTAGCAGCCATTGCCGGGTTCGCCGACCTCCATGATGCAGGCGTCTTTCGGGAAACTGACCGGTTGAAAGTAGGATTGAACGGTGGCCCGGTCGGTCGGGGAGAGGGAATCGAGGAAGGTCATTGTAAATTTCGATTAGCTGATTGCGATTTCACGGGCAAGACTCCGCCGCCGGGCGAGTGTGAAAAACGCGCGACGGGCATGGCTGAGACTCTGCCGGCCCGGGTGAACACGGGGGCGAGGCGCTGCGGGGTGCGTTCGAAGCAGGGTAGCCCGGCGGGGCGACGGCGCACGGGTGAGGACCTATGGCTGGGCGGGCGCCTCGGCGGGTAAGACGGGGGCGGGGTGCCTGACCAACCAGGCGTGGGCGCGGCCGAGAGCGTCGGTCAGGGTTTCCGGGCTGAGGGGTTTGGCGAGGTAGTCCTGCATGCCGGCTTCGGTGGCGGCGACGCGTTGGTCGCTGAGGACGTTTGCGGTGAGGGCGATGATGTAAGGGTGGTGAAGTCGGCCGGGCTGTCGCCGGATTTTTTGGGTGGCGGTGAGGCCGTCCATCACGGGCATTTGCAGATCCATCAGGATAACGTCGAAGGGATCCGTTGCGACGGCGGCGACGGCTTCGCGACCGTTTGCCACGGCGGTGGCGTGATAGCCGAGACGATTCAGGAAGAGATTTATGACCTTGCGATTGACGGGCACATCCTC
>JAIYBI010000250.1 GCA_027488595.1 Opitutaceae bacterium
CTACACGGCAGGCGGATTTGGCCAGGCCGACCTGAGCAAAGTCTCCTTAACTGCCCGTATTCGTGCCCGCGGCATGCCTGCAAACGGCGCCGTGGTCATTCTCGAGGTCAGAGCAAGTGGAGATAACCCCGGACAGCCCACCTCTGGCTACAAACGTATTCGTTTCGAGCCGAAATTTTTAAGCGGCAACGACTGGACCACTATTGGCGGAACATTGGACTCAGGTCCGGGCGGCGGCCTGGCCTCGGCAAGTGGCTCAACCTACAATTTTGTTCCCACCTCGGCCCAATACTCGGTCCTCGTAGAGGTCAGCGGCTTTAACCGTGAGGCTGCTCCGGGCTACGTCGCCTACAACAGCCCCACGGGAGCCTCCAATGGCGGACGCAAGAATCCCGGTTACGATCTTTCCGCTTCAACCGTCCGGGTGGAAATTGACGACGTGCAACTCGTCGTCACCGACCCCGCCACCACCGGCTTCCTTGCCGCGACCACCCCAGCCCAACTTCTTCGCAACCCCGATTTCAACACCGGCGACTCCAATTGGACCTTTTTCGAGGGCGCTTACGTCTCGTCTGAATCCTACAGTGAAGACGGCTCGAAGTTTGCCTTCATTCCCGGTTTCAGCGGCAGCCAGTATGCCGGCTTCATGCAGAACTCCATCGTCGTGAACCCCGCCAACGGAGATTTCTTCACCGCCACGTTCCGCGCCAAATTCGAAACCAATTACAAGGCCAACAAAACCATCGTCGCCTTCATGGATGGCGGCGGCGTGAACACTTTCACTGAAGTGGATATCACCGAGGATATCGCCCCGCGTCTCGGCCAGTGGGCGACCTACACTGCAACCTTCAAGGCCAGCCCCGCGAACATCGCGGCTATGAACGGCGCCATGTCGCTCAAAATCCAGCCGCTCGTCCGCACCGCGAATGGCACACCTTTCTCCAGCGCGATCATTGATAACGTGGTGCTCTCCCAGAACACCGCCGCAAACGTGGGCCCGCAAATCGCCGTGAAGGTCGCCGGCTCCGCACGCACTGCCGGCGAGTCCGTTGCGTTAGCCAGTCCTGCTATCGGCAAAACTACTCCCTACTCCGTCAAACTGGAGAATCGCGGCGCCCAGGACCTCACCATCAGCGCCGTAAACCTCACAGCGGGTGGCTTCACCCTCTCATCGCTTTCTCTTCCGCTTACCCTTGCGCCCGGTGCCAGCCAGTCCGCGACCCTCACGGCCACCCCGTCGGCGCTTGGCAGCCTTTCCGGTGTCCTGACCGTCACCAGCAACGACAAAGACGTCGCCGATCAAAGCTACGTCGTAAACCTTTCCGCCTCCGCCACGACCATCGTCGACACCTTCGATGCCGCCGCGACCGCAACGCAGCTGGGATGGCTCACCTACGCTTCGACACCCGGTCTCGGCGCGGCGAGCTCCCTGTCCGTTGTATCCGGAGCACTGGAGCTGAGCGTCAACTCATCCGCCGACGACTACCCGTGGACTTACATCGCCAGCAAACCGTTCGCCTCCCCCGGCACGATTGACTTGAGCACCAGTGCCTTGAGCGTCGCGCTCCGCGCCCAAGGGAAATTCTCCGGTAGCCCCAACAACAAGGTGCAAATCCGTCTGGAGTCGCTCAACGCCGCCGGGAACGTGACCGGCAAGATCGAGCTGGGCACTCAAGTTGATGAGACCACGGCCGGGGCCGCCCCTGGCGCACCGGCCTATTTTACCCCCGACGGTATCAACGACCGCGTCGCGGTTCTGCTTCCCGAGGGCGGTGCCTTCAACACAGTAGGCGGCACCCTGGCCACCACCGGAGTGCGCACCACCTTCGACGTGAGCGCGCCGATGTTCCGTTTGGTCATTCAAATGACCGACTTCGAATTCGACAAGGATGCGGGCAATCTCGTCCAGGTCGACTCCGTCAACCTCACCCTCGGAACCAAAGCGTTCACCCTTTCCAATGGCGGCTTTGAGGACAACGTAACGGACCCCGGCTCTTCCACGCCCCCGGCCGCGTGGTCCCAATTCCCCACTGCAGGGGTGAGCAAGAATGTCGTCAGCAACGGCGCGGCGATTTACAACGCCACGCTTCAACAGGACGATGCCTCTACCACCTTCACTGCCTACGCGGGCAGCAAGGCGCTGAAGGTCTACGGGCAGAACTTCTACTCAGGCGGCACCTGGCAAGGTCCCAGCCAGACCGGCACGGTGTATCAGTCTTTCCTCACCACCGACACCACGGCCCTCGCCCCCGGCGCTGCGATCCATGCGCGGGCGGTTGCCAAGGTCTTCGGTATCGATCCGCTCACCGGCGGCACTACCTTCAACTTCGGTTTCAAATATCTCAACGCTTCCAACGGCGAAATCAGCCGCAGCGTCACCACCCTCACCGCCAGCAATGACACACCCGACGCCTGGGTGGCATTGACGGCCAACGGCACCATCCCCGCAGGCACCGCGAAAATCGAGGTGATATCAGAGTTCATTCA
The DNA here is from genome assembly GCA_027488595.1 of Opitutaceae bacterium. Taxonomy (GTDB): domain Bacteria; phylum Verrucomicrobiota; class Verrucomicrobiia; order Opitutales; family Opitutaceae; genus IMCC26134_A. The sequence goes on from JAIYBI010000250.1 coordinate 2,488, forward strand.
GAATGCGGCAACAGATAGCGGTGCCGTTTACCTGGACGACGTTTCAGTCGGCTTCGGGGCTGTGCCTTCCTCTGTCACCATCGGCACCAAGGTCTACAATCTCGTCTGGTCCGATGAGTTCAACGGCAACGCACTCAACCTTGCCAACTGGACTCCCGAGCTCGGCGGCGGCGGTTGGGGCAACAACGAGGTCCAGACCTACACGGCCGACTCGGAAAACCTTCGCGTCGCGGACGGTTCGCTGATCATCCAAGCGAAAAAGACAGGTGCGAATTGGACTTCCGCCCGTATCAAGACCCAAGGCAAACGAAGCTTCAAATTCGGCAAGATTGAGTTCCGCGCCAAACTCCCTTCCGGCGTCGGCCCCTGGCCCGCCGCTTGGATGATGGGCGAAAACATCTCTACCGTCGGCTGGCCCAACTGCGGTGAGATCGACATCATCGAGTGGCGCGGAACCGGCGGCGATGCCAACACCGTCGGCCACGCCACCCATTCGCCAAGCCGCTTCGGTGGTAACCCGATCGAGGCCCGCGTGCCCGTCACCAATCCTTCCGGCACTTTCCACACTTATGCCGTGGTTTGGGAAACCAACCGCGTCACCTTCAGCGTGGATGGCGTTGACACCGCGACGTGGACGACCGCCGACACCGGCAGCCCGTTTGAGAAGGAGTTCTTCATCCTCCTCAACCTTGCGATGGGCGGTAACTATGTGGGCAACCAGATCGATCCCGCGCTCACGAGCGCCACCTACGAGGTTGACTACGTTCGGGTTTACCAAACCCCATCGAGCGTAGCCGACACCACTCCCCCGGTGATTTCGCTAAACGGATCATCAAACGTCTCAGTTAACTGGGGCTCGACCTACACCGACGCCGGCGCAACGGCCACCGACAACGTTGATACCTCGGTCTCCGTCACCACCCAGGGCTCCGTGAACACCGCCGTCGCCGGCACCTACACGCTCACCTACCGCGCCTCAGACGTCGCCGGCAATGCCGCCACCGCCGTCACCCGCAACGTCACCGTTGTTATCGCAAACCCGTCGGTCGTAGGCGCCGATGGTTACTCTCCGCTCATGAAGTATGCCTTCGGCGCGAGCAATCCTGGCGACACCATCCAGCCCCCCGTCACGGCTACGACGACCAGCGTCCTGAGCCTCACCGCGATCGTGCGGACAAATGATCCCGGACTGGTCGTGACGGCCGAATCATCGACCGATCTTGCGAACCCCGCTGCGTGGACCGCTGCAAATGTCACTGTAACGGCTGACAGCAATACGAGCAACGTCCCGGCCGGTTGCGTCAGGAACATCTACTCCGTCTCGATCGTAGGCGCCGCCCGGATGTTTCTCAGAATCAAGGCCGTAAAGTAACTCGACCCCAAAAATACAATTATGAGCTCCAAAACCACCCTTACCCGTCGCGCCTTCACCCTGATTGAGCTGCTGACCGTCATAGCCATTATCGGAATCCTCGCTGCCATCATCATCCCCACGGTCGGCTCCGTCCGCGAATCCGCCAAGGCCAGCGCCTGCCTTTCAGGGATCAGGCAGATCAGCCTCGCGGCCATCGTCTACTCCAACGAAAACAAAAACCTCCTCCCGAATGC
>JAIYBI010000522.1 GCA_027488595.1 Opitutaceae bacterium
CGCACTGCGTGTCCCGCGATTCAACCCCCAGCCAAATCCGCACCCATCCCGCGAAGGCCCGACCGAGCAGCGCGCGCGCCTTCGAGCGGTCTTCACTTCGCGCACCACGCGCTTGGCGGCTCGCGATCAAGGCGCTCGCCGAGGCAGGAAGAGTATCCAGTTTCTGAATAAGTCGGGCGATTTCCTCCGCGTTTACGCTGCCGTCCGCATCACAAAAGCCCAGCCACTCCGGCGCTGGGGTTTCTGCCAGCGCCGCCGCCCAGCCCGTGTAAACCGCGGCGCCCTTGCCGCCATTCTCGGCGCGCAAGATCGGCGGTCTCACCCATTGCTTCACCGCCCGCCAGCCTTCCACCAGCACGCCCAGCGCGCGTGCTTCCCTCTCTCCTGATCCGTCGTCTACCACCCACAACTCCACCTCGCCGTCAAACTCCGCGAGCCGCTCCACCAGCGCGGCACCGAAAACCGGCAGACGCGCACTTTCCCGATAAGCGGGTATCACCAGCGCCACTCTTAGGCGGCGCATTCTTTCACTTTGTAGTCCTTGTGGCTCACCGTGTGTGCTCATCATCGCGTGCCATGAAACGATGAGCGTGGCGTTCTTCTGCGCAACATCTCCGCGTCCGGTCGGGGGTGCGGTAAGATTTGCCTAATCCACCTCGCCATGACTTCAGTTCAGCCATGCCCCCAATCTGCCGGTTTCTGGCCGCCCTCGTTTTCACCAGCCTGTTCCATGCCTCGGCCCGCGGTGCCGAGCCTGATCTCTCCGCCTGGCCCGAGACGCTTCGCGAGGAGGTCGCCGGCATTCTGCGCTGGCCGTTCAACGACCGCACCCGGCCCCTCCCACTCGTGGTTGCACCTCTGCCCGCCGATCAGCTCGTCTCCACCCCGCCCCCGGGTGCGATCACGCTCTTTAACGGCAAGGATCTCTCGGCCTGGCAGCCCTCTTCCTGGCGAATCGTCGGCGACGCCGTCGAGATCACGCCGGGCAAGGATTACCTCGTTACCCGCGATTCCTTTGGCTCCTGCCGCCTCCATCTGGAGTGGTGGACTCCCCCGGGGCCCGATCTGAAGAACGGCCAGAATCGAGGCAACAGCGGCATCTTCTTCATGGGCCAATACGAGGTCCAGGTGCTCGACTCGTATCAGAATATCACCTACGCCGACGGCCAGGCCGGCGCCGTCTACGGCCAGCATCCGCCGGGCGTAAACCCCGCCCGTCCGCCCGGCGAATGGCAGTCTTACGACATCGAGTTTATCCGCCCCGTCTTCGACGCGGACGGGCGCCTCGTCCGCCCCGCCCGCCTTACCGTGGATTTCAACGGCGTGCGGGTGCAGGACCGGGTGCTCGTCTTCGGCCCCACAAATCCCCCGGCCCGCCGCCCCTATCGCGCCCACGCCGTGGCCCTGCCTCTCCAACTGCAAAACCACCGCGAGGTCGTTCGCTTTCGCAACATTTGGATCGTTCCTCTCGCCGACTGAGCGGCTCTTCATGGCAGGCCGCCCGACTGCCCCGCGAGCGGAACGCTCATGCCCGGCGAAAGCGCCGCCTAAACTCACCCGGCGCGACCCCTTGCCGCCGGCGAAACGCGCGTGTGAACGAGGCCGGGCTTTCGTAGCCGGCCCGGTCCGCGATCTCCGCCACGTTGAGGTTGGATTCCTTCAGTAACTTCGCCGCCTCGTTCAAGCGGATCTCTGCCAGAAAACTCCTCGGCGTCGTCCCGAAATTCACCCGAATGCGTCGCTCCAGCGTCGCCACCGAAACGTTCGCCCGCGCCGCCAGCTCGGCCACGGTCAAGCCTCGCGCCATGTGCTCCCTCGCCTGGCGGATCAGACTGGCCAGCGGGTCGCTTCCCTCCGCTCCGGGCACGTCGCTCGCCATGCGTTTTGAAATCCCCGCCGTGCCCACGATGCGGCCGGCCGGATCGCGCAGCGCCACTTTCGAGGTCAGCCTCCACTCCACTTCGCCATCGGCCATGTTGACCAGCTCGGGTTTGTTCATCAACGCCCGCCCGCTCGCCAACACTTCCGCATCGTCCCTCTGGTAAACTGCGGCGAACTCCGGAGCATAGAGGTCGGCGTCGGTCTTGCCCGTCACGGCCGCCCGCTCCAGCCCGGCCGACGCCGCCAGTCCCGTGTTCACCGCCACAAAGCATCCCGCGGTGTCTTTCACCCAGCACATCACGTTGTCGAGCGTTTCGAGCAAAGGCGTCCAAGCCGCCGCCGCCGCGAGCGTCGCAGAGGTTGTTTTCGTAACTGTTTTCATGCGCCCGACCGTTCAATCATGACGAATTCGGCATAGCAATTGATTCCCCCGGCCATTTACCTATGACGTCTTTTGGGCTACTGTGACGGCTTAGATTGTTTGCCCGGCTTAGCCGCCCTTCCCCGATTGTTGCAGAACCGGTAAAGCCCCCGTTATTACCCGCCTCACCCAGAGGGACCCATACCTCGCCCCAACCCCGCCCCGCATGAAGTCCTCCGCCCCCCTGCCTCGCCGTTCCTTCCTCAAACTGCTCGCCGCCGGCTCTCTCGGCGCGGCCGCGTTTCCCTCCCTCGTTCGCGCCCAGACGGTGGGCCTTGGCGGCACCGCTCCCTCCGGCCGTATCAACGTCGGCTGCATCGGCGTCGGCGGTCAGGGCATGGGCCTCTTGGGTAATGTTCTGAACAACTCCGGCGCGCGCGTGGTGGCCGCCTGCGATGTAGACGGGGGCCGAGTTGCCGCGGCCCGCCGCCGCATTGACGAGTTCTACAAGCAGCCCGCCGGCGGCTGCGCCGGCTACGTGGACTATCTTGAGTTGATCGCCCACCCTGATCTAGACGCCGTCGTCATCGCCACGCCCGACCACTGGCACGCGCTTCAGACCGTCCACGCCGCTCAGGCCGGCAAACACATTTATTGTGAAAAACCCGCCGCCACTTCCATCGCCGAGGGCCGCGCCATGGCCGATGCTGTCCGTCGCGCTGGTGTCGTCGGCCAGATCGGCAGTATGCAGCGCTCGATGGGCGAGTTCCAGCGCGTGGTCGAACTCGCCCGCAACGGTTTTCTCGGAGACATCAAAAAAATCACCGTCGGCCTGCCCGCGGGCCCCAATTCCAAAGCCGCTTCGGAAATGGATCTCCAATCCTGGCCCGCTCCACCCGCTACCCTTGACTACGAGCGCTGGCTCGGCCCCGCCCCTGCCCGCCCGTATCGCGCTGAGCGCACTCACTATCAGTGGCGCTGGCAGTTCGCCTTCGGCGGCGGCCAGCTCGCCGACTGGATCGGCCATCACTACGACATCGGCGCCCTCGCCGCCGATGTGACCCACCTTCAGCCCGTTGCCATAGAAAAAGTCTCCGGCCGCTTCGATCTCCCGGGCTCCTACATTGAGACCGCAAACGCCTACGCTTTTACCTCCCGCTATGCCGGCGGCATCGCGATTGACGTCGCCTCCTCTAATCGCGGAGGTGTCCGCGTCGAGGGCTCCGAGGGATGGGTGTTCGCCACTCGCGGCACCATCGAGCACAGTGCCGAATCGCTCCGCCGCGCCGTCATTCCTTCCCACGGATACAAGCTCTCCGGCGCACCCGGCGGCCACATGGACCAGTTTCTCGCCGCCATAGCCACACGCACCACCCCGCGCTGTCCGGTCATCGAGGGCCACAACGTCGCCGCGGTCGCCCACCTCGCCAACGC
>JAIYBI010000114.1 GCA_027488595.1 Opitutaceae bacterium
AATGATGGGAATAATCGCCGTAGGGCCGGAGAAAGTCTCTCCGGTCGAAAGCGTAAATGTATGCCGCCATGCGGGATTTCCTGCCCGCGCCGTGACGGTTACTTTCCCCCCAAGCTCGACTTCAAGGCCTGGGCTGATGGTGAAGTCGGCACTCGGAGGCGACTCGCTTATCTGAATGCGTTCAATCGCCGTGGTCGTTTCATCCCCTCGTGTGACTCGATGAACGATCTCAATCACGCCAGCGTTAACCGGGACCCATTTCACTATAGGGCCGTTGCCTAGTTTCTTTTCGGACGCCAGCCACTGGTGGGTTGCTCCTCGGTTTTCGGTCGTAGCCTTTAGCGTGACTTCGGCTCCCATCGCTATGGAGTTTTCGGGTAAGACGACGAACGAAGCGTCGAGTTTGGGCGGTAGAATTGCCAGGGTGTGATTCCCCGTTTTGATCTCGCTGCCACGAACGACCTCTAGGCTGACAACCATGTTGCCACTTTGGGTGACGGGCCAGGATAGCCGGATGCCTGCACCTGCGGGCTGTCCATTGATAAACCAACGCCGGTCGGTTGGACTGCCAAATGATTCATCGATGAATTCGATGGTGTCGCCAGCGCGGACGGTCTTGGGCAACCAAGTAAAGGCGGGACGTAGGGGCATACGGTCCACAACCGTGATGGAAAACGCTTTCGAGTCGGTGCCAGTCGTGCCAATCACCGTCAACGAGCCGTTGAAAACTCCAGCCTTTGTGAAAACGTGCTCAACTGCGGTGCCTGTAGCCGCGGAACCATCCTCTAGGGTCCACGTCGCTGACTCGATCCGTCCGGGTCCTGGAAGAACCACGAACGCAACTTTTTGGCCTGGCTCAGGGGATTCGGGGATGATCTTGAAGCGCGCCTCGGGCGAAGGCTCCAGTGCGAGCTTATTGATGTCGGCAGCATCAGGCGCGAATTCGGTTTTCCAAGGAGCGCTAGGAGTGCTCTGCGGTGCGCGCCCCAGCGAATAGAGCCGCATGAACGCCACCGGATGCTCGGCGACAAGTTTGGCCGAAACACGTTCGATCTCGGACCAGCTTTTGTAAGTTTTAGACTCGTTGTCTTCGCCATCTGAAAAAACGAGCAGGCCAATGCGGGCAAATTTTTCCTGCTCGTTCAGTAGTTCATTTAGCATGAGACCAACGGTATCGAAGAGCCGTGTTCTACCTGAGGGGCGAAATTCGGTGCCAATCCAGCGCCCAATGTCTTTTTTTACCTGAGGGGTCAGATTCGTCCAGCGACCAACCTCTCCCATCGCGGTATCAAAGAAGACGATTTTGACCGAAGCCGACTGGGGTAGGTTGGCGATAAACTCCCGGAGCTTTTCGGTGGCGGGGCGGACAAGGTTGTTTTCCTTTGGCCCCATCGAATCAGAACGATCTATAACGATGCAGAAGAGGGACGCCTTTTGCGAGTTATCGCCCGCTACAAGTGCCGATGGTCGGCCGGCCTCGACCCGATTGGCGACACCGGACGTGTGAGTCTGCGCAGCCGTAAGCTCGGATAAAAACCAAGCTGCGAAAAACAGAATACAGGAGGCGAAGGTCAGGCGAAGACTGCGCAAACCGACATAACGATTGGGATTTGAAGCGAGGAGAATATTCATCGGTGTAGAAGTGGTTACCTCACTAGTTTCAAGACAGCCGTCTCGACTCCCTCCCTGCCGAACCAAACGCGCCATCGCTGCCGAGATAGTATGCAGGTCTAATCCTGTAATCTAACGGCATCGAAGACGTGAACCACTCCACTCAATGCAAACCCGGACAGCGGTCTCTAATGTCTTGGCAGGCACCAACACCGAAAGACGCGATGTCGCCCCTTTCTCATGGGCGGCTTAGCCCGCGCCGTGCTGATTTTAACATGGCCCCAAAAAGACTCCTAATAAACCGGACCTTGGTTTTGAGGTGATTGTGGGGGAAAGCCTAATTTTACAGGCGAGCTACTTGAATGCGAACCGGCTGGAGACAAATGCTAGCGCGGCGGTCTCGCGCCGACGAGGGCGGCGTTCGCATCACAGATACAGGTGCCGTCATGCCCGCACCAATTCAACGCCCCCAGAGTTCAAGCATGGCGTATTTATAGCGTGGTCAACATCGGCGAACCGACGCGCGTTGCGCGACGATTCGCCGTCCGAGGTGTTGTTTTCCGATCGGTAAATCGTGGTCGAGCCCAAGGCACTCCTGAGCCTTCGACTCGTTTCTACTCCACATTACATGGATGTCGAAAACTGCTTTTCCGCTTTGCTGACGAGGAATGAATGCAGGCTGGGGAGCCAGACCAAGCGAGAAGCTCGGCTTTCGGAAGGCAGACGGAGTTCTGAAACCTGAATTTCCCGGCCAGCTTCTTCGAGTAACGCGTAAAATGAATAATGTCCCAGGCTGCAAAACTCACAGTGCGATCCGTTTTTGGGCGCACGAACCCAACGTCGGGGGATTGAGGCGATTTTGGCCGCATGGAAATCGGGAGGCGAGTTAGGCAATTCGCCAGGATGGGACGAAGTCCAAAGCAACAATTCATGTAAGGACGGGGTGAATACCAGTTGTTTGCCGCGCTCAGCCCCTCGCTGGCGGAGTGAGACGCGCACGAGGTTTCCGCCAAACGAACCCAGCAGCTTTGTCTGAAACGTCGCCCTCGCCAATCCCGTAAAGGCACAGGCGTCCCCTTCAAGAGGCGGACCGATCCAAGCTGGCGGCGGCGTGAGCGGGGATGACGTATAAGTATCTCTTCCCGCACCTGAAATGCCAGCGGCGGCTAGCGGAAGCATGTCAATCGCTGGATCGTAGTTTATGCCGAACATATTGGTGCCTTGTTAAGGGTTTAGATTGATGGGCCGTGCGCTGGAGGCGGAGGCGGTGTCGGTTGCACGAGCCTATTGTCCAACCGATTTAGAAGGGCCTTAAGGAACACGCCGGGATTCGTTGCGACGATATGCCGCCGAAGCTCATCGATGAGGCCTGCGTCATTTTCGGAAGGGATCTCGCTGCCACGATCTAGCGCGAACAGGCGCTCCAAACTGCTCGACGGAAAGGCGCTCGGCCCCCCGCTTTTTGTGTGGACGGATTTAAGCTCCGACCCCTTCGCGGGCTTCGCCTCCAGCGCGAGAGAAGGTGTCGGAGGTGAAACGGATATAGGGGCGACAGGAGCGGTTTCAGGTTTTTCCTCCGAGAGACGAACCGATACGGATTTTACTGTCTCGGCAGATGTGGTCTCCGTGTTTCCAAGCGCAATGGGTGTCTCCGCATGATCGCCTCCATTTTTATCTACTATTTTTTTCGGGGCTTCGATCCCTGTTTTAGCCTCCGCCGGTTGGGCCGATTCCTCGTTGGGCTTAAGCGCAATCTCTGGAATTAGATTCGCGAAGACGGTGAAGTATTGAAGCACCAACCGGCGAACATCCGACTTAAGTCCCGCGCAGCGATTTTCCACCAGATCTAGGAATGCGCACTGACACGTTTCCTTTTCAGCAGGGAGCATGACCGGCGTTTCACCCAAAGCGGTGAGCGCATCAAGCTGCTCCGTAGTCGGTGGGATTCTTGGATTCCAACGACCAATTTCTCTGTGCAGCGGGCTGATCGGGTGCGAGAGATGGCCGATCCCTAACGACGGTTCCGAAGTGCAGAAGGCCCAGTCCAAAATCGAGGTGGGAACTTGTTCGCCTCCGGTGGTTTCCACTGTGTCGCCGTGAATTGCGCGGACGCGCATCAAGCGACCCTTCGCCAACTGCTTCTCTGCTCCCCGATAGCTCTGTTTAAGGCGTAGCCAGTCACATTGGCGGAGCGTTAAGACTCTTTTCGGCATGAAATTAAGAAGGTTGGCGTCCACGGGGTCCTTCGTGCCCGCACAGAGTATTTTGCGGCCTTTAACACACAGAATCTTGCGTGGCTGGAGCCGCCACCAACTCTCAGGCAGGTTATTGATGGGGGCGGCGAACCCACCGACGAAGAGGCAAAGATCACCTTCACTAAGGCTGGTGCCTGGTTGTGCCCTGCTGAGATGAGCCGTCTCTACAGGACCGAGAACTCCGCGGATATGGCCGTCACGTATTAAGATTTCTCGAATGGCCTCGTTTGCCTGATCCGCTGCATGTTGCTCGACTACCAGCGGGTCCTTTCGCTGGTAGGCTATGTTGGCTGCCGAGCGTGTGCGCGCCATCAACTTGAGCTTCTCCTTAATGGATCCGCGACTCTTTGCTTGCCTGCCCCTGCGCGGCTCGGTTGCCGGCGCTTCCGCCTTTTTCTTGGTTTCGGGCTTAGGGGCAAATTCCGCGGCGGCGGCGGCGATGTTAATGCTCGCGAGAAGTTGATCCGCCATTCGCTTAAGCCGTCCGTATTTCGGCCCGCCAACGGTGAGCACCATATCAATACCGCTTTGGGTCTTAATCGTCTCAACCTGCAGTGCCTCCGCTTTGCTTTCGTGCTTAAGCGCGATGCCATGGCCAAAGCTGTGAAGTGTTCGGGCGCGGCGGCCCAAACTTTCAAGTGTGGCTTGATGCTCCGGCTTCAGGAGCCAGTTATGTCGTTCGGCGGTCTCGCGGATCATCTCCGGCGTTATTGGATCGGGCCATTTCGCTGGTTCCTTCAGCGGCTTAAGCTCCGGCAGACGCATCCGTTGAACCATATCGAGCCACTGTGGGCGCATTTCAGCGACGGTGAATGGCACCTTTCGCTTACGCTCGCCCGGTTTACTGATCGAGAAAGCTAGCTCCCATGCTCGCTCATCGGCGGACGTGTTTATTCCAAACCCACAAGCGTCCAGCAAACTCTTAAGCCCTTGTTGGTGCAGATCAGTGAAGAGCTGTGACGCTCGAATGAACGGGTCGCGGAAAATCATCCGCGGCATGCCGTCGCAGTAGGCATGCGGATGCACGATGAGGTGGTCGTGATAATGGGGATGGCACAGCCCATCAGCGTCCGGTCTCGTCAGCTTTTCCGTGATTCTAACCGCCAGACCGCTTACGGGTTTCTTTCGACAAAGGATCATCTCCTCAGCGCTCTCCGTCAGCGGGACGGAGTTCACGATTAAGCGTGCGGTGGCAGCGTAGCTTCTGGTCAAAGCCTCGGCGGCGACGTGGTCTGACAAAACAAGTGCGCGAGCCGACAGGATTTTGGGGGCGTCGATCACGAACTGGACCGCATATTCGTCCACGCGCGCTTTCACTTCATCGGGCTTGCCGAAAACGGCCGGCAGGCGCCCCGAAGCGATTATTTGTAGTGCATCGGCGGCGGTGACGCCGTTAAGCCCCAAGACTTGGGCCGACAATTCCGGGTCGTTCGCGAGACAGGGCTTAAAATAGCCCATTAGCGAATAGCTCACTAGTTTAGGGGTGCAGCGCCCCAAGTTGTTGTTTGCGGCGCTCATGGTTGGTCGTTGCGCGCTTCTATGGGGTTGCCCGCAACCTCCGGTCCGATACGCGCGTGCGCGCTTTTAAGTTCGGCGATCTCGCGGGAGAGGTCGGCGATGGTCTTCGCGTTCGCATCTAGTCGCGCGTTGATGGCTGTTTTAGCCGCCGGCCAAAGATTGAGCCAGTCTTGCATGTCAATTTTGGCCACCCGAAGTTCGCCGATTAGGGCATCGTCGATGGTCGATTCCACTGCGGGCTTGGCTGTTCCGCCGGGTGTGTTTGACGCTGTCGTGTCCTTGACGGCCTTGGCGGCCTGATCTTGTGCCGCCGCATCGATTGCTGCGAGACGCGCATGGAGCTGTTCGTTCTCCTTGGCCAAGGCCGAGCCACCTTCGGTATCGCGGTTCGCGCTTAAGGCTAGAATTAATGCGCTTAAGCATAGGCCAAAGATCAAGGTGTTCCGTAAATGGCGGCGCCTGGTCGTGATCGGTGTCGGCGCAGGGGTGATATTGACGGGTGGCTTTGGCTCAGGGAACATCGTCGGCCCGGGAAGCGGGCATAGGTGGTCGACGACCACCACAGGGGCCATGGGGTTGTTGTCGGCGGATGTTGGCGGTTCCTCGTGCTGGACCGTCGGCACATCAGGGACGCTGGGGTGGTTGATCGGGGTGTCCGCACACGATTGCCCTTCCTGGTTGTCGGTGATCTGAACGCGTGGTGGGGGGTAAAGGCTGTCGACGATTGCCTTTGGTTTGCTGTGAATGCACATCTCCCGTATAAGTTGGCTGTTTGTGGGCCGTCGCACGTAGTCGTTTGGATCTGCGTGGTGACGCAGCTCTACGTAATCGCAAATAGCACGCAGAAAGCTCTCGATGGTTGCATCGATCTGGGCTCCGAAGGTGGGTTTGTTAGGCATGATGGGTGGTCGAATGGCGGTTGAAATTTACGGGAGTAGATAGCCGGTCTCTATGATGACGGGGTTAGCGTCTTGAGCACGCGGAGCGCATCCCGAAGTGCCTTTCCTTGGCGTCCGTTGGGCTTTAGTCGGCTTACCCAGGCACTGCGGAACCGGCGGGAAAACTTGAACGACTTCGTAGCGAGAATCTCAGCCAAGGGGGTTGGCAGGTTCCCCCCTCCGTTTTTTGTAACGCAAACCCAGTGTGCAGTGATCTCGATATTGGCCTGGCCGACAGAAATGAACTCGGAAGCTGACACTGGCGTTTGATCTGGCTTCGACTTCTCTTCGGGAAGGCGCGAATCCTCTGCCCCAAGCTTGTGAGCTGGTTCGTCTTTGGCCGACGCTACCAATTCGTCGTCTTGGCGATTAATCTCCTCCGCATAGGAACTGGTATAAAATCCTGGAGCGTCATCAGACTCCGGGCCGAAGGGAGCAAAATGAGTCACACTGTCGCCGTCTAAGGAGGTCACAGAGGGAGATGGCGTAACCTCATCGGTATCGAAGGCATCAGAATCCTCGGTTAAAATACGACATGAGTTTAGTTCATGCAGTGCCGTGCGGATGTCTTCGGCCAAGGCATTCGCTGCTAGAGCAATCCGCTCCATTTCGGTTTCAAAATTTCTTAAACGGTTATACATCTTGAAGTTGGTTTTCATTTTAGTATTCATGTAGGTTTTTACCGCTTGGGTTATGCGCCGACCTTACCCAGTGCCGGGTTCATGTTGTTAAGTTGATCAATGATCTGCGCATCCGTGAGAGACTCGGGGCGCGGTTTGGTCCACTCGCGCGTCTTTTCGATTCTGATAAAGTCTTTCCCTTTGAACGCGTTGATAATCGCTTGCTTTGCCGGACCGCGCCCCCCCGTCATCGCGACCGTCACGAACTTATCCCCTATTTCGACGTCGAAGCTTATCTTGCTACCGTTAATGTCCCAAATGAGCGGCCGGGGCGGATTCAGGTCCGGCGTCGGCACGTTGTCTTTGGCGTCCGGAACAGTCTCAGACGGTTTGGAATCTATGTTACGATTGGGCTCGGGTGCGGGTGAGGAGGCAATCGAAGCGGACGCCGAGGACTCTATCTCTTTTGCCTCAGTCGTGATCGGGTTCGTGGCGCCTTCCGTCACAGACACAGTAGAAACTATCGCAGGCATCTCCGAATTTCCCTTTGATTCGGTTCCGGGGGCAGAGAGGACCGATGTTTTGGTAGGAGTTGCGTTGTTGGTAGTATCCGACGCGGGTGCTGGCGCCTTTATGTCGTCTTTTGCCGCAAGTTGAGTCTGTTTCGAGGCGCATTCCTTTGGCAACACGGTTGCGACTGCAGCGGCATGCTCCGGCTGTTCCTTAATCTCGATTGCCTGGGCGATTAAGCTCGGCGCCGCGGGTTCGACGATCTCAGACAATGACATTGGTGGTGCTTGCATGTTATTCGGAGAATCTCCGAGCCGCTCAGCACCTTCATCCGAGGCGCCTGGTGGCGCGGGCGGGGTTGCTCCTGTAGGTGTGGCCTCTTCTGGTTTCGATACGTCAGGTGCCGCAGGGATTGGGCCCGTGTGTCCCAAGGCGCCTTCAATTAATTGGCGCATGGCCGAAATGGCCGAATGTTTTTTGAGAGGGTCCGACGCGGCCTCGGCTTCGTTTACGAGTATTTGAAGTTGCTTGAGCAGACCCTTAGTAACCGCCTTCTTCTGCTTGTAATTGAGGGCCTTCCGCACATTTGAGGTGCTCCAATCGCCGTTCACCTTACGGGCGATCAGCACCAACTCATCAGGTTTGTCTTTGCGCGAGGTGAGAAGTCGTAAAACCTCGACCTCTGCTGGCGGAATCACGTCTATCTTCCCGCATTCTTTTAGGTGTTCGAAGGCAGTCAGCGTTGCCTCGCATCTTTGCACGCGGCTGAATTCTTCTACGCCTCCGCTCCACCCGCAGCGCTTGTAAAAGGGATCTCCCGGGATGAAGGGTTCATTACCGAGGTCGAAGAATACTCGTGCGGTGGATTCCTGCAATTGTGCGTTTTGCACGGCGCGCACTATCTGGATTTTCGAACGTTCTTCAGGGCTCAAGGG
>JAIYBI010000079.1 GCA_027488595.1 Opitutaceae bacterium
CCTTGTCAACCAGCGGAGCCCCCCACGCGGCGAAAATCGCGTCGCCGATGTATTTAATAATCACTCCGTCGTGTTCAAAAATACTGCTGGTCGTGCGTTCGAAATAGTCCTTCAGGATGCTGACGATCCGCTCCGGGTCCCCCACCCGCTCGCACATGTCTGTAAACCCTTCCAGGTCGGTGAACATCATCGCGGCGTGAACTTTTTCGCCGTTCATATGGGTCGCGAAACCTTCGGTCGTGAGCCGTTCGAGCATCTGGGGGGAAAGATATTTGGCGAAGGCTTCGCGGATGGCCTTTTGCTCGGCGGAGATTTTTATCCGGTAAAATCGCTCGATGTAGGAGTGGCTGGCCACGCCCCAAACCAGCGCCACGGGAACCTGTGCAAAGGCGACCGCGCTCCAGGGAAACCAAACCAAACCGAGGCGGATAGACAGATAACCCGCCACCACCGCCGCGACCACCACTCCCCCCGCCACGACGATGCCGCGCACCGGCCGCAGATACGAGAGCCCGGCCCCGAGCACCAACCCGGCCAGCACCACCAGCACGGTGTCAAAACGTGCGCTGGATCGCGTGATCCAGTTTCGCTCGAGCAGATTCGCCAGCGCCGTGGCCTGCACCTCCACTCCGCTCATGAGCGGGATTTTTCCGCCCGCCTGAAAACGATGAAACGGCGTCGAGAAAAGATCCTTGCCCAGCTCCGCTCCGACCACGCCCGGCTCTCCGCCGACCAGCACGATTTTATCTTGGTAATAACCGGTGTAGCCTCCGCCGAGCAGCACACTCGCCGCACTGCTGGAGGGAATCGGCTGCACCGCGCGCGCATCTTTCGGATCAGGCGGCGGTCCGGCAAAGTTGAGCCAGCGCGGCTCCAGGCGGGTCGACTCATCCAAGGAGACGCCCAGCGCGAGGGCGCTTGCCCAGGAAAGCGATGGCTCGTCCACCGTGCCGGTGGACAACTTTCGGACGAAGTAGGCCTCGTCGTCGTAGGCGGCGACACCAAAACCATCCGCCGCGTCCAGCAGAATGTCCGTCGGCGGGATCAACTGTTCACCCGCCATGCCCGCCATGTTAAAAGTCTTCCGTCCGCAGGCCAGGAGCACCTGACGCCGCGCCATTCCGGGAATCGGATTCCCTTCTGCATCCACGCCACGAAATCTGCGAATGGCGGCGGCAAACGCCTCATCCACGCCCGGATCTTCGGATTTGCGGTCAAAAATAATGTCGTAAACCACCGCCTTCGCGCCCGCCTCTCCAAGCTTGTCGAGCAACCGCGCCTGCGAGCGCCGGTCGAGGACATCCTGATTGAGGTCGCTGAGGTAAACGATGCGCAATTCGCCCGCCGACCCGGCGCGATGGACGATAAACGGCATATCGTAGCTCATCGAAACCAGCGGCTTGCCCGCCCGCAGCAAGGCCACGTAGCCAACGCAAACCGTAAGAAAAACTCCGATCAACGCCGCCACCAACCGGGTTCCCCGCTCGGTGCGGCGGATCACGCCGCCGGATTTGCGCTGAGTGTCGGAAGACATGGTCGGCAGCCGGTCGGACACCCTCAAAAACTCACGCGAAGCCGCAGCGAGAAGGTCCGCTGCCTGGGAATGTTCCCGAACGGACTCAGGGCACTCAGCCGATAATCCGTGTCGCCGATGTTGAAAACGGCCGCCGAGACTTCGCAGAGGTTGCGATTAAACCGATACCCGCTCCAGGCGTTGAAATGCACGAAGTCATCGCCCGACCGGGTGAGCGCTCTCGCGGGATCGTCGTCGAGATTCTGGTGATAACCCTTGGCCTCGATCTGGGCGAAGAGTCCCTTCGGCGAATTCCAATTCCCGTAGAGCGTCGCCTCGTGGAGGACGGCGCGGTCCGTAAAATCAAAGCCCGGCAACGCCTGGAGCTCGGGGAACTTTGTCTCCAACTCCGAGCGCGTCACCCGGTAGCCCGCGCCGACGGCAAACTCATCGCCCAAAAGCTGGTTCAAGGTGAGTGCGAGGCTCTGTTCGAGGTAGTCCAAATCCTCGGTCGTATCACTCGCGAAATACGCAGGCTCGGTCGGAAAAACGCGCGATGAATAGCCGGTGAAGGCACCCACGGTGCGTGATACTTTTTGTTCGATCACGTTGAACGAAACGCCCCACCAAGTCCGCGTAGGAAGCACGCCTTCCGCGCTCAGTCCGGCGATCCGGTAGATCGGCGCCTCCACCGAGCCGGCGATGGATTCGGAAATGACGGTGCGATAAGCCTGGTTGAACCCGGCCAGCTGCGCGGGCTCCAGCCGCACGCTCTCATCGAAGCTCAGGCCGCCGAGCCCTTCGGCGGCGAGTCCGCGAAACGTTACCTTTTTTGACGGCTGGTAAGTGAAGCCCAGTTTTCCGCCGATGTTCTGATCGGATTTCTGATCCGTATTCACCGGAGGATTACGGAAATTATCCGGATGGTTAATCGTATCCCAGGCCACTCCACCGATCGCGGTGAGTGTGGGCAGCACTTTCCAATAGTCGTAGAGATAAAGCCCAGTTCGCCTGAAATCCGACTCCACGTTCTGGTCCGCAACCGGCGACGCGAAGCCTCCCGCGAAAGTGGGCTGGACCACGCTTAACAGCGCGTCCGTGGCGATCTGGCCCTCCTGCCAACGACCGCCGAGCAGCAGGGTGTTCCGGTCGGTCTGCCAGATGTGCTGCACTTCGGTGGAGTAGATCTCAAATTCCCGCCGGGTCTGGAAATCGACCGGCACAGTGCCCGTTCCGATGACCGCACCCGAACCGACATAAGGTGTGATCGCGGCCAGCAGCGCCGGCGGATAAATCAGCGAGCCATCCGCCGCCACGCCGATGGTGTTCTGAAACGCCGGGTCGGTGAATTCGTCGAAGCCAAACATCCCCGTTTGAATCAAGCCCGGGCGCATGGCGCTGGTGTCGCGCTCGATCAATAACTGCCGGGAAAGCGGATCGCTTAAAATCTGCTCCGCACTAAGGCGGCCGGCCAGGAAGAGTGTATTCGATTCCGGACTCCAGCGGTGGTTCCAACCCGCCAGTAAGAGGCCCGGCTCCTGGTTTTCCTCGAAGTTGAATTTAGTCGAGAGCGGCCGGTTGTCGAAGGTTTGAAAGTTGTCCCCGGTTTCCTGCGCGGCCCATTTTCCGAGGAAATAGAAAATGTCATTCGGGTTGGGCTGCCATTTCATCTGCGCGTAGAGTTCCTGGATTTCGAACTCCGAGTTCGGCCGTTCGCCCGGATCTTTTCGCGTGTAGTAGTCGAGGCCGTAGCTGAACTTTCCATGGTTACCGAAAACCGATGCGTTCGTGCGAAGCTGCGAGTTGCTGTCCACCTGCGTGGTCAGGCTCCCTCCCGTGCCATCCGCTTCGAGCAGCTTTGAATATTCTTCCTGGGAGACAAATTGCGAGAGCGGCCCGCCGCCGACCGGAGCCAGCAGGTTGGCCAGAAGGAGCTCGTTAAACCACGGGGTCTCGTAGCGCAGCAGCACGCGGTCAGGATCGCGCAAGGCATCAAAGGAGTTGGCCAGAAACAGATGGGCCGACGAGCTGGAGTAGTCGCTCTCGACCGCCCGCGTAGCCTCGCGCACCGCGACGTCTTTCATGCCCGCGTTTTGGTAGATCCGGGCGAGGTTGGCGCTCCGCACCGCTCGATCCTGGTCGAGCAGAAACTTCGAGCGATAGATGCGCCGGTTGTCGTTCAACGCGATGGACTGCTCAAGGTCACCGATGGCCTCGTTGATGCGATTATTCTGTTCCTTCTCGATCGCAGAATAGAGCAGCGGCGTGGGGTCGTTGGGGTCGAGGAGGCGGGCGAGTTCGAGGTCCTTCGCGGCTTCGGCTTTGCGTCCATCCTGGCTCATCACCTTGGCCAGATAACTGTGAAAAATCGACGAGGTCGGCTCCACCGTGGCGGCGGTTTGCAAGTCAACGCGTCCGGCGGCCAGGTCGCCCTGTTTGATTTTGGTGAGCCCGAGACCGAGCCAGGCGTTGCCAAACGCGCCATCGAGCCGCACCGCGGTTTCAAATGCCGCCCGCGCTTCAAGGATGCTATTTTCGCCGCTCAGAATGAAACCGTGCAGGGTGTGCGAGCGGGCGTTTTCCGGCGTCAGGGCGAGCCCTGTCTCAATCGCCGCGCGTGCCTCCCGGTTACGTCCCGTGGAGAATTCCAATTCCGCGAGCCGCGTCCACGCGTAGCCATTGGCAGGCGAGAGTTCCGTGGCTCGCGCGGCGGACTGTTTTGCCGGTTCCAACTTTCCCTGGGACTGGAGGAAATAACTCTCGGCTATCGCCTCCGACGCGGTCGCGATCTCTTGCACCAACCGGGCCTCGCCTTCCCGGCCAAACACCGCCGCGATCATACGATCAAGCGCGCGGCGCCCGGGGTGATTTTCGGGCGCCGCTTCGAGTAATTCACCCGCCTCATCCACACGCCCCACCGCCAAAAGTGTGCCCGCATGAAACAGGCGTTCGCCGGGATCGCTCGGCGCCGTCTCGGGCAGCGCCGCAACCGCACCGAGCAGATTTCCGTTCCGATACGCCGCGAGAGATTCGTTCTCCGCCGCCGGCAAATCGAGATCGAGCGGATCCAGCACCGCCGGATAATACAGCGCCCAACGCAGGATGTTCTTTGCCTCGATAACCGCCGTCCTTCGCGGAGCCTGCCCCGGCACCGCTTCGCCTGCCTCGCCGGATACCAGCAAAAGACTCCCGTTGGAGTTGCTCAGCTCGACGCTCCCTTCGAGCACCTGAACCACGGATTTTCCGTCAGGTAAAACTAGAGCGAGCAGCTGGGTGCCCCGCAGCGCCGCATTAGCTCCGGGCATTCGTATGTCAATTTCCCCGTCTCTTTCGCGGCTAAAAATGAACGCTGCCCCGCTTGCGATATCCAGCTTGGGTTTGTCCGAACTCACCAGGCCCGGCGTAATCTCGACCGTTGTAAACTGATCCAGGCGCACCGTGTAGAGACCGGTGAGCGCCAGAGTCGTCCGGCTGCGTTGCCGAGTGCGAATACGATCTCCAATCGCGAGCTCCTGATTTTGCACAGCGTTGCTCCACTCGCCCCGACCGCCCGCTGCGGTCTGCACCAGGTTTTGAATTTCAAGAACGGTCGCATTTTGCGCCTCCAACATGCCCGTGAGCAAAAGACCCGCCGCCACGAATCTTGCAGCTCGGACGGTTCCAAACGTAGAGCGGGCAGCGAAGGAAAAGCTCATGGTCTTTGGTGATACAGCGTAACCAAACATCTGCATGGATTCGGTCAAAGCACAGCTAATACTCTCTATCGGACAGGGTTTTTCAGCCGTGGCATGAAGAACAAGAAAACCTCAGGTCCCCGCCCGCAGCACCTTGCGCAGTGCCGGCCGCATGCGCGCCGCGAGGGAGTGGTTCGCATAGCCCACCCACGCCACCGGGGTCGTCGTATCCAACGGCGCGCGCAGTGCCCCGCCTTCCGGTCGCTCGACCACTCCGCCCGCCGCCTGAAGGAGCAGCTCCGTGCAAATGTCGTAAGGGTGACAACACAGCGCCGAGCCCACGCCTTCGCGCGCCAGCAACTCCGGTCTCAAGTCGGCGATGAAGCGGTCGTGGCCGACGAGCAGTTCGTAGAGCTGTCCCCCGGTGGAGAGATACTGGTCGTCGAAAACCCGCGCTCCGCCCGCCTTGCCGTGCAGGCCGAGTTCGCGCCAGAGAGATTCTTCCAACGCCGCCGCCCGGGACTTGGCCTCGGGAAAAAACTTCACCACCGAGGCAAAACCGTGGTCGCAGTCGGTCGCGGCGGATGGGCGCGGTATCCATTTTTTAACCACACCGGTCGCCAGATCCCGTCGCGTCGCGCGGAGCGGCCCGCCTCGCACCGCGCTGAACTGATCCGACGCGCCGGCCTTCGCGGTCGGCAGCTCCGTCATCGCCGCCACCACAATGTCGCGCAGATCCGTCCGCGCCCCGCGTTGCGGAGCCAGTCCGGCCAGCGACCAGGCGCTGCGTTTGTCATACATGAGACAGCGGGTGCCATCAATCGGGTCGAGAATGAGCTTCCACGCCGTGCCGCTCAACGGCGTGCCGCGCGGAAAGGTCGCCGCCTCCTCCAGTCCCTCCATCACCAACTCCACGGGCCAGGCGCGCGGCCAGTGGCGCTCCATCCAGCCCATGATCGCGGCCTCGGAAAGCCGGTCCACAAGGAAGATCGTGTCCGCCGCCGTCTCCGCCGCCACCTCCGCGAAGCGCCGCCCTTGCCGCTGACGCGCGGCGGCGAGCGTGGCGCGTATCTCGTCTTGCAAGGCGCAAAGCAGCCGGCGGGCGCGTTCCAGCATAAGGGTCTCGGTTTTCATCCCACCAACCCAACCGCCCGACCCGCCGCTGCCGATGCGAAAAGTTTATCAAAACCGCCGCTCGTCCATTCTGAGGCAAACATTGCCCTCGCCGCCCGCCCTGTATGTTGTAAAACCCTTACACACTATGGCACGGAAGCTCGCTTTTATTAACTACAAGGGAGGAGTCGGCAAAACTTCCCTCATCGTCAACACGGCGGCCTGCCTCGCCAAACTCGGCAAGCGCGTCCTCCTCTGCGATTTCGATACGCAATCCAATGCATCCATCTGGCTGCTGAAACTGGATCGTTGGAATCCGATCAACACCTCCGGCGAGGGCGCGGTGTTCTCGATTTTTGAACCCGGCCATCATCGCGTGAAGGACCTCATCATCCGCGATGTTATCCTCGACAAGGCAGGCGGCCACGCCCTCCCCGGCCTTGATCTGCTGCCCACCAGCTTCAATCTCGTGGATCTGGAAAGCGAATACACCGGCGACCCCCGCCGCCCCGCCTACGTCATTTTCCAAGAGCAAATCGCGGAGGTAGAAAAGGACTACGATTTCATCCTCTTCGACTGCCCGCCCAACATTCTGCGCGCCTCCCAGTGCGGCATTTTCACCGCCAACGAGATCTACGTCCCCTCAAACCCCGACGCCCTTTCCCTGATTGGCTTTACCTTGCTCATCGAGAAGCTCGGCCGCTTCCACCAGCTCTCCGCCAGCTTCCGCAAGGCCTCGATGGGCCTGCCCGCCCAGGTCTGCGGCATCATCTTCAACGCCATCAAAACCGGTGTGGATATCGAGGTGCCGCGCATGAGAATGCAGCTTCGTCTCAACCAGTTCAAAGCCGCCAAGCGCACCGCCAAGGACGCACGCATATTCGCTTCTTTCATCCGCGACGCCATGGTGGTGCGCCGCGCCGTGGCCCTCGGGCTCCCCGTGATCCTGCTCGGCCAGGAGGCCGAGGGCGACAACGTCGTGCGCGACTTCGAGCGCGTCGCCGACGAGATCTTGCGCAACCCGCCCGCGCCCTGAGCAACGCCCGCCACTTCCGCATTCCTTCATCCAAAATGAGCGCCCAACCCGCCTCCCCTGCACCCGCCAGTCCTGCCGCCTGGAACCAAGCCCGCGTGGCCTTCGCCAAGTCCATCCTGGTGGATACTCCTCTGAACAGCCTGGCGCAAAACCTCGACGTGCCGCCCTGGCCCATCACTTCCCCCGACGAGACCGCCGCCGCCTACATTGACCTTGCCTATCCCGAAGCCGTCGCCGCCCTCGCCTCCAAGGGCATGGCTCCCACCCAACTCGGAGCACTCATCACCTTGTTCAACGAGACCCTCGCCTTCGACGAGCCCTTCGGCGACATGATGGAGGACCTCGCCACCCCCGCCGCCGAGATTGTGGACGCAGACTCCCCGCTCTTCAAAAACCTATCCAAGCTCGAGTTGCCCGAGAGCTACCCGCTCGAACTCAGCTCCCTCAGCGCTGGCACGATCGAGCTCTGCCGTAGTGAAAAAGTGGAGACACTCGGCCAGTTTGTTTCTTTCGCCGCCCGCCTTTCCCAGGCCGTCATCGTCGGCGGCGACTTCCGTGAACTCCTCAACGGACTCGCCCACAAGGACGAGGAAACCCTCGCCAAATTCCTCCCCAGCCGCCCTGGCTCGAAGGGGCTTTACCTGCGCGAAGCCATGGCGCTTGCCGCCAAGGCCCTCACCCCCGCCCAGCGCCAGGCCGTGCTGGCCGGCCCCGCCTCCGTGCCCGCCGAGCTGCGCACCCGCGTCTCCCGCATCATCAGCCAGTTTCCCGCTCAGCACGCCGCGCTCACCGCCTCGATTACCCAAGGCACTCCGCTCACCCACTGGACCGCCGGCCTCACCGACGCCTCTCAGGAAAAGGTGATCGTAGCGTTAATCCAGCCCCACCTTCCCGCCCCCCCCGCACCCGCCCCA
>JAIYBI010000304.1 GCA_027488595.1 Opitutaceae bacterium
AGCAGGATGGAGCAGACGACGGCCGCGAGTGCGAGCCAGAGCAGGATGTCGAGATCGAGCAAGGCGAGCAGGCGCCAGAGTGAGGGAACGCGGATGACAAAA
Source organism: Opitutaceae bacterium (assembly GCA_027488595.1). Taxonomy (GTDB): domain Bacteria; phylum Verrucomicrobiota; class Verrucomicrobiia; order Opitutales; family Opitutaceae; genus IMCC26134_A. The sequence goes on from JAIYBI010000304.1 coordinate 103, forward strand.
AAATCGCGGGGCCGGCCGGGGCCGCCGAGGGAAACGACGACCCAGTAGGCGGAAGGTTCGCCGGTGTGAAAAAGCAGACGTTGATCCTGAGCTTCGGCGGGGCGAGGTGGGGCGGGGGGCGGACCGTCGCGACCGGGAGGACGATCGCGGCCCGGAGGACCGCCGAGGTCGGCCGGGCCGCGATCAGCACCCGGCGCGCCACCGGTGGCGGCGAGCGCGGAGCGGCGCAGTGTGGTCAGCCGGTCGCGGACCGATTCGGGGAGTTCGCCGACATCGCCGCCCATGGGCTCGAAGAGATTACGGCCGTAAAAGGCGATCTGGACGTCGTTCTCCTTGGCAACGCGCTCGAGGGTTGCATCCCAAGTGCCGCGCGGGAGGAAACGGAGTTCGCTCGTCGTGACCTCTGCCAGCGCCTGCACGCTGCGACCGGAGGGGCCGGCGACGAGGGCGTGCCAGGAGATGCCGTTGTCGCCTCCGGTGCGCAGCAACCAGCACCCGCCGATGAGGGCGAGAAGGAGCAGGTTGAGCAGCAACCAAAGACTGACTTTGAGCGTGAGGGGGAAACGCATGGCGGGGCGCGGTTGGCTCAGGGCGAGTCGGGGTCCACCAGCATGTAGCCGGCGGAGCGGAGGGTGCGGATGAAGCGCGGCTGGCGGGCGTCGTCGCCGAGTTTTTTGCGCAGGGCGGAAATGTGGACGTCTATGGAGCGGTCGAATACATCGTAGTGGCGGTCGCGAATCTCATCGAGCAGGGCCTCGCGCGAACGCACGCGGCCGGCGGCGCGGATGAGGCAGGTGAGCAGATCAAACTCGACCGGCGTAAGCACGAGCGGCTGATCGTTGAGCAGGGCGAGACGGGCCTCAGGGCGAACGCGGAGCGGGCCGACGACAAACTCGGCCGGCGGAGGCAGGCCGGCGGTAGAGGCGGGGCGGGCGGAGGTGCGGCGAAGCACGGCGCGGAGGCGGGCGAGCAGTTCGCGAGGGGAAAATGTTTTGGGCAGATAATCGTCGGCGCCGACCTCGAGGCCGACGATGCGGTCGGTCTCGTCGCCCCGGGCGGTGAGCATGAGCACGGGCAGATCGCCGGCGCGGCGGATGCGGCGAAGGACCTCGAAACCGTCGAGACTCGGCAGCATGACATCGAGGATCACGGCCTGCCACCGAGCGCCGGGGGCGGTGGCAAGGGTGGCGCCGGTGGCGCCGTCGTGTTCGGCGGTGACGGTGAAGCCGAGCGGCGCGAGGTAATCGGTGACGAGACGGCAGAGCTTGCGGTCGTCGTCTATCATGAGCACCGGCACCGAGCCGGCGGCAGAGTCTGGGTTTGTGGCGGCCTCCATGGCGGGGGACCGTGGAGAAGCGCGCGGCGAAAGGCAGCCCTCTTTACCAGAGCTTAACTATTTTGTGCGTAGGGCGGGCGCTTGCCTGCGAAAACCTTAGTCGCCGCTTTGCCGGGGTTGGGTGTTTTGGGAGATATTGAGAATAGTCAGCAGGTCGTGGTGACGGTCGGTCCAGAGGCGGACGTCGTGCTTCAGCTTCTTTTCTGTGCCGATCAGACTGGTGGGGATGGCGCGGAGATAGGCGGCGTCGCGGGCGAGGAGAATGTGGTCGGTCCCGCCGAGGTCTCCTTTCGGCAAGGTGGCGATGCGGGTGGTTTTGAGCCCGGCATCGGCGGCGATTTTTTCGATCACGGGGGCGAGCACGATGTGGGTGTTGGTGATCTGCACGACGATGATGCCGTCGGGTCTCAGGTGGCGGAGATAAACGGCGAAGGCCTCGCGGGTGAGCAGGTGGACGGGCACGGAGTCGCCACTGAAGGCGTCGAGAAAAAGCACGTCGAACTGCTGCGAGGGCTCGCGCTCCAGGGCGAGACGGCCATCGCCGATGACGACTTCGATGCGGGCGCCGCGTTTCTCCGCGTCGGCGAGGTAGGTGAAGTGTTTGCCGGCGATGCGAACGACATCGGGGTTGATTTCGTAGAAGCGGAAAGTGTCTCCGGCTTTGGCGTAGCAGGAGACGGTGCCCACCCCCATGCCGACAACTCCGACGCGGGCGGCGGGGCGGTCGTTGAGGCTTTCCAGTGCCTGGCCGACGCCGGTGTGCCGGCCAAAATAGGTGGTGGGTTCCCGGCGCAAGGCGGGATCGAGATTTTGCGAGCCGTGGAGGATTTTGCCGTGACGGAAGCGTCGGTATCTCATGCCCTCGCCGCGGTCGTCGTCTTCGGTGACAGAGAACACACCGTAGAAATTGCGCACGCGCTCGATCTCCACAACATGCTTGAAATAAAAATCTCTCTCGGGGTTGAAGCCGAGGACGCACATCAGAAGGACGCCCAGCGTTAGCGCGACGCTGAGCGGCAGCATGAGCAGGGGCGCAACGCGAAGAGGCCCGAGGTGGAGAGAGCGGAACTTTTCCCGCCATACGGCGCGCAGCACGATGACACCACCCAACGCAAACACCACGATGAGGCTGAGCGGCCATTCGGCGAAGGTGGTGAACAAACGCGGTGCACCGAGGCTTACAAAGAGGCCTCCCAGCGCGCCGCCGGCGGACATGCAGAGATAAAACTCGGTGAGGCGGCGTGGCGCGGGTTTCAGTCGTGCCAGCTCGCCATGGCAAAGCATGCAGGCAAAAAACATCGCGCCGAAAGCCCAGCCCAGTTGCCAGAGGTAGTTGGGCGCGAGATCTATGGTGCTGAAGTCGAAATGCCGTCCGGTCAGTTTCTCCGCCCACGGCTCCACCCGCTCGTGCATCAGTTTCCCAAGATCGCGCCAAAAGCGCTGCGCTTGCAGACGGTCCACGATGCAGGTGACAAACACAAAGAGCAGCGCCGGCAGCACCCATAGCACGCGCACCCGGGCATACCAGCGCTCGCGCTCGAAGCAGAGAATGAAGGTCAGCAGGTAGAGGCTCAGCGGCACCACCCACAGGAAAGGAATCACCGCTACATTCTGGCAGACGTGGTTCGTTACGGAGAGCAGCAGGCAGCTTGCCAGCGCGGGTAACAACACCCACAGCACGCGGCGCAACCAACCGGGATGATCGGCGGCGGGGTCGATGAGCGCGGCGAGTTTCGTTTCGGAGGTGACGGCGTGGCGGCGGTCCATCCACACGCCGGCGAGCGACAAGATCCCGAAGGCCCCGAACGCCACCGACCACAGCGTGCTCTGCTCTGCGACATCCCAGCGAACTTCAAAAAAGAGGGGATAACTCAGCAGTGCCGCGAGCGAGCCGAGGTTTGACAAGGCATAGAGCCGCCACGGTCTGCCGCCGCCGCTGGCTCGCGTGAACCACACCTGCACGAGTGGACTGGTGCTGGAGAGCGCGAAGTAGGGCAGCCCCACGCTCGACGCCAGCAGCAGCAGGATGCGAAGCGAGGGGTCTTCCGCGCCCGTGGGCTTCCAAGTCTCGCCCGGCGCGATGGGCAGCAGCGCGATGGCGGCGGCGAGAAGGAGCCCGTGCAAGATTCCCTGCCAGCGTCGGGACAGGAGGGTCAGCGCATGGGCGTAGGCATAACCGGCAAAGAGCACGATCTGGAAGAACAGCATGCACGTCGTCCACACGCCCGGACTGCCGCCGAACCATGGCAGGATGTAATTGCTGATGATCGGCTGGACCTGGAAGAGCAGAAACGCGCTGAGCAGACTCAGGGCGCCGAGAATCAGGCCGGGGACAAAGCGGGAGACGGCGGCGGAGGGCATCGAGCGAGAGGAGTGCCGGGCCGCTGGAGTCGGAGTCTATCCGCCTATTTCTTCTCGGCAGGGTCGGAGGACTTCACACCGCCGAAGGCGAAACGGCTGATGAGGGATTCGAGGTCCACGGCGGACTCGGTGTCGGTGATGAGTTCGTCGGTCTTGAGCAGGGCATCCTCGCCGCCTGGGGAGAGGGCGATGAACTTTTCGCCGATGAGGCCGCTGCTGCGGATGCTGGCAGTGGTGTCGGCTGCGAGTTTCAGGTCGGCACGAACGCGGAGGGTGGCGATGGCGTAAAAACGTTCGTCGAGATCAACTTTGTCCACGCGGCCGATGACGACGCCGGAGATCATCACGCTGGCGCCGGGGGCGAGTCCGCCGAGGTTGGTGAAGCTGGCTCGGTAGGTGGTGCTGGTGCCGCCGACGGAGTTGCCCGCGCCGATGCGCACGGCGAGGAAGGTAAGGGCGAGCAGGCCGGCTAGGACGAAGGTGCCGACGGCAAGATCAAGGCGGGTGTATTTCGTGGGCGTTGCGTTCATGGGCGGCGGAGGGCGGGAGAAAGAGAAAGAGGAAGAGGCTGGAGAAGGATGTTCTAGGCGAGGTCGGCGGGGACGGGTTCGCCGCGGCGGATGGCGGCGATCTGGCCGGCGAGGTGGCTGGCGCTGTCGCGGACGGCGGCGACGGCGGGCGAGGCGGAGGCTTGGAACTCGGCGGGGGCGCCCTCGAAGCAGAGCGTGCCATCCACGAGCAGGGCGACGCGGTCGCTGGCGGCGAGGGCCTCGGGCAGGTCGTGGGTGACGACGACGGCGGTGAAACCAAATTCGCGCTGGGAGTGCGCGATCATGGTGAAGACGGCGTTGCGGCGGATGGGATCGAGGCCGGCGGTGGGCTCGTCGAAGAGCACGATCTCGGGGCGGGTGACGAGGGCGCGGGCGAGGGCGAGGCGTTTTTGCATGCCGCCGGACATCTGCGAGGGGTAGCGGGCGGCGTCGGCTTCGAGCTCAAGGCGGCGAAGGGCGTCGCGCACGCGGGCGCGAATCTCGGGCTTGGGGAGGAGAGTGGCCTGTTCGAGCGGGAGAGCGACATTGTCCCAGGCGGAGAGCGAATCGAGGAGGGCGTTGCCCTGGAATAGGTAACTGCAACGGCGGCGGAAGGCGGCGAGGGTGGGGGCGTCTGCTGTCCCGAGCGGGCGGCCTTCGAAGAGGACTTCCCCGGCGTCGGGGGCGAGCACGCCGGCGAGGCATTTGAGGAGGACGGATTTGCCGGTGCCGGACTTGCCCAGGATGGTGAGCAGGCGGCCGCGCGGGACGACGAGGTTGAGGTCGTGGAGGACGACGTGGTCGCCGAACTGTTTGCGCAGGCCGTGGACCTCGAGCAGGGGAGCGGATGACGATGTATCCGGTTTACTCATACGAGAAGGGAGGTGATGAGGTAGTCGGCGGCGAGCACGCTTATGCTGGAGAAGACGACCGCGCGGGTGGTGGAGGCGCTGACGGCGCGGGCGCCGGTGGTGGTGGAGCGGCGGTGGGCGGTGAAGCCGTTGTAGCAGCACAGGGCGATGGTGAGGCCGCCGAAGACGAGGGCTTTGACGATGCATTGGGCGACATCCTCGGGGTTAATGGAGCGGTAAACCGAGGACCAGTAAACGCTGCCGGGGAGGGGGAGCAGCACGGAGCCGGAGACCCAGCCGCCGACGAGGCCGATGAGAGCGAAGAAGGACGTCATCATCGGGTAAACGATCAAGGCGGCGAGCAGGCGGGGGGCGACCAGGAAGCCGTGCGGGTCTATGCCCATGGTTTCGAGGGCGTCTATCTGCTCGCTGTTGCGCTGGATGCCGAGTTCGGCGGTGAGGGCGGAGCCGGCCTGGCCGACGATCATCAAGGCGGCGAGCACGGGGGCGAGTTCGCGGACGAGGCTGTTGGCGACGAGCGGGCCGAGGAGGGAGGCGGAGCCGAAGCCCTTGAGCGTGTGGTAGCCCTGAAGGCCGAGCACGAGGCCGGTGAAAGTGCCGACGATGAGAATGACGGGCAGGCAGCGCACGCCCTGTTCGTAAACGGCGCGCGTGAGGCGGCGGCCGAGGCGGCGGGAGCCGATGGCGGAAGTGAAGCCTCGGGCGGTGAAGCGGGCGAAGTCGCCCAGTTCACCGACGATGCGCAAGGTGCTGCGTCCGGTTGCGGAAAGCATGAGGGGCGTGAACCAAACGCAGGCGGCGGGCGGGTGCAAGCGTGCGGGAGCGGGATATGCGGTTGCCATGGGCGGGGTGAGTCTGTGCGGTCGGCGGCATGAGAATCAGCGGAGGTGCGGCGCGTGGAGTTACGTTGGATGTCCCCAAGGGAGATGCGGTGCGGCCGGCTACGGACGGGATGCGGCAGGCGGTGTTTTCGAGCTTGGGGGCGCGGGTGAACGGGGCGCGCTTTGCGGATCTTTTTGCCGGAAGCGGCGGATACGGATTGGAGGCTTTCAGCCGCGGGGCGGCGGGCGGATTGTTCGTGGAGCAAAACGCAAAGGCGGCGACGTGCATCCGGCGCAATATCGCGACGGTGGCGAAGAGCGCGGGGCGGGCGGAGGCGGAGTTGCGGTTGCAGGTTGGCGACGCGCTGACGTGGCGGCCGGCGGCGGGGGAGGCGCGGCCGGATCTGGTTTTTGTGGATCCGCCGTATCCGATCATCGAGGAAATCGCACCAAGGCTTTTCGCGGGGTTGGCGGAGGTGCTGGAGGGTGTTGCCGATCCGCTGGTGGTTTTTGAACTGCCGGGCGAGATGGAGCTGGCGCTGGCGGGGTGGGTTTGCCGCAAACGGCTCGGCAAAGGCGTGCGGCAGCCGACGGTGGCGTTTTTTGTGCGGACCTGAGCGGAGTGAAGGAAATCAGGACCGGGCGTGGTGGACGAGAGCGAGTGCGGCGATGACGGCGGTTTCGAGGCGGAGCACGCGTTGACCGAGGGAACAGAGAATGAAGCCGGCGGCGCGGAGTTGATCGCGGTCTGCCGGGCCCCAGCCGCGTTCGGGGCCGAAGGCGAGGGTGACTCCGCCGCCGTTCAGGATCTGGGTTTTAGGATTTAGAATTTCCGCGCCCAGCGACGTGGTTGGCTCGTAGTTGTCGAGGGCGAGGCGGGCTCGCGGCGGCGGGGCTTCGCAGGCGAGCGCGGACGCGAGGGTGTGTGTCCAGGTGACGGAGGGCAGGCGGGTGTCGAAGGCTTGGGCGGCGCCGGTGAGAAGATGGCGTTGCCATTCGCCGGAAGTCCAGAGTGAGCTTGAGGCATAGTTGGGGTCGGTGCGCTCCGTGGTGACAAAATGAATACAGGCGGCCCCGAGCGTGGTGGTGTCGCGAAGCAGGTCGCGCGCGGTCTGGGGGCGGGGCAGGCCGATTATGAGGGTGACCGGCGGGAGGGGTGGCGGCTCGCGGGTGGCGGCGAAGGCGAGGTGGAGGGCGGTGTCGTCGGCGCGAAGGAGGGTGGCCTTGCCGAGTGGGCCGTTGATCAGGCCGGCGTCGAAGGTGTCGCCGGGGGCGCGGCGCAGCACCGTTAGGACATGTTGCGCGCGCGGGTCGGAGAGGGAAAGCGGCGCGAAGAGCTCGTTGGGGGCGAAGAGGACGAGATTCATGCGCGCGCCGCCGGGGCGGGGAGATCGGGTCAGCCCAAGACGGCGTCTATCCTGGCGAGTTCCTCTGAGGTGAAGTCGAGGGTTTGGAGCGCTGCGAAGTTGTCCTCGAGTTGGGAAACCTTGCTGGCGCCGATGAGGGCGGTGGTGACGCGCGGGTCGCGGATGGTCCAGGCGAGGGCCATCTGGGCGAGGGACTGGCCGCGGGCCTGGGCGATGGTGTTGAGGGCGCGGACTTTGGCGAGGGTCGAGGGCGAGACCTGCTCGGTCTTGAGGAAACCGTGGGACTTGGCGGCGCGGGAGTCCTCGGGGATGCCGGCGAGATAGCGGTTGGTGAGGAGGCCCTGAGCTAGGGGGCTGAAGGGGATGCAGCCGATGCCCTCCTCGGCGAGGACATCGAGGAGCTTGGGTTCGATCCAGCGGTTGAACATGTTGTAAACCGGTTGGTGGATGAGGGCGGGCACGCCGAGGTCGCGGAGGATGCGGGCGGCGCGGGCGGTTTCCTCGGGCTTGTAGTTGGAGAGGCCGGCGTAGAGGGCCTTGCCGGAGCGGACGGCGTGGGCGAGGGCGCCCATGGTTTCTTCGAGGGGTGTGTCGGGGTCCGGGCGGTGGTGGTAGAAGATATCAACGTAATCCAGGCCGAGGCGGCGGAGGGATTGGTCGAGGGAGGAAAGTAAGTATTTGCGGGATCCCCATTCCCCGTAGGGGCCGGCCCACATGTGGTAGCCGGCCTTGGTGGAGATTATCAGTTCGTCACGATGGGCGGCGAAGTCGGCGGCGAGGATTTTGCCGAAGTTTTCCTCGGCGGAGCCGGGCGGGGGGCCGTAGTTGTTGGCGAGGTCGAAGTGAGTGATGCCAAGGTCGAAGGCGCGGCGGGAGATGGCGCGGCTGTTCTCGAAAATGTCTACGCCGCCGAAGTTGTGCCAGAGGCCGAGCGAAATGAGCGGTAGTTTAAGACCGGAGCGAC
>JAIYBI010000559.1 GCA_027488595.1 Opitutaceae bacterium
ACTCCTTTGTCCCCGACCAGGCCCTCGCCAAGGTGCCATTCATGCTCATGGCCTTCTACCTCCTCGTCGCCTGCATGACCTTCCAGATTGCCGTCAGCCTCGCCAAGCCGGCCACCGCCGAACAACGCGCCAACGCCGTCTGCTGGAAATCTCCCCTCGATCCGCTTCGCGCCCCGGGCTGGCCCGGCCTCGCCAACTACAAGGTCCTCTCCGCCCTCGTCCTCGTGGGCATGGCCGTTCTCTACACCGTCTTCCGCTGAAGCATCCCCATGAAATCCCTCGGCCTCCTCCTGCCCCTCGCGCTCCTCGCCGGCTGCTCTACTCCTTCCGCCAAACCTGCAGCCGCCTCCATGACCAAACCCGCCGTCCCACCCTACGCTGTCCAACTCCCCGCCTTCGCTCCTATCAACGGCCCGTCCAACCCGGTCGCCACCCCTGCGACCTCCAAGGGCGTGAAATTCTTCTCCTCCATCGTCGGTCTCGATCCCGCCAAGGAAAAACTCTACCGCGAGCTCCACGCCAACGTCTGGCCCGAGGTCGTCGCCGCCATCCGCAAGGCCAACATCACCAACTTCAACATCTACGTCACCGAGATCGAGGGCCGCCGCTACCTTGTAAGCACTTTTGAATACACCGGCACCGATCCCGCCAAGGACTTCGGTTCCATCGCCCTCGACCCCGTCACCCGCGACAAATGGTGGCCCATCACCGACGCCTGCCAGATCCGTCTCCCCGGCACCCCCGCCGGCGAACAGTGGCGCCCCATGGAGCAGGTCATGCACCTGCCCTGATCGACCGCCCGCATCCCTCCCCGAACCGCCCACCCACCATGCCCTACCCCGGCCCCGTTACCGACTCCCACGTTCATCTCTGGGATCCCGCGCGCTTCCGCTACCCGTGGCTCGCCTCCGTCCCCGCCCTCGCGCACGCCCACGATCTCCCCGCCTACACCGCATCCCTCGCCGGTTTCCCAGTCACCCGCCGCGTCTTCGTGCAGTGCGAGTGCGACCCCGCCCAAGCCCGCGACGAGGCCCTCTGGGCCGCCGGCCAACCCGAGATTCACGCCGTCGTCGCCTACGCCCCGCTCGAACTCGGTCTCGCCTGCCACCCCGACCTCACCGCCCTTTCCCATCACCCTAAAATCGTCGGCATCCGCCGCAATCTCCAGGGCGAGCCCGACCCCGCGTTCTGCCTCCGCCCCGATTTCGTCGCCGGCGTCCGCGCCCTCGCAGCCCACCGCTTCACCTTCGATCTCTGCCTCCTCCCCGCCCAGCTGCCCGCCGCCACCGAGCTCGCCCGCCTCTGCCCCGAGGTCACCTTCATCCTCGACCACCTCGGCAAACCCGCCCTCCGCACCGGCCTTCTCGATCCGTGGCGAGACGACCTCCGCGCTTTCGCCTCCCTCCCGAACGTCTTCGCCAAGGTCTCCGGCCTCGCCACCGAGACCGGCTCCCCCGGCTGGACCTACCCCGACCTCCAGCCTTGCCTCGACCACGCCGTCGCCTGCTTCGGCTGGTCGCGCCTCCTCTTCGGCTCCGACTGGCCCGTCGTCAACCTCGCCGGCGGCGTCGGTCGCTGGCTCGACGCCATCTCCACCTTCACCGCCTCCGCCACCCCCGCCGAACGCCTCGGCTTCTTCCACCACAACGCCAACCGCGCCTACCGCCTCCCCGCATGATCTCCCCCCGACGCTTCACCCATAAACACGCCCTCGTCACCGGCGGCGGCTCCGGCATCGGCCGCGCCATCGCCCTGCGCTTCGCCGCCGAGGGCGCCCACGTTGTCATCCTCGAGCTCCAGCCCGAGGCCGGCCAGGTCGTCGCCGCCGAGATCGCCGCCGCCGGCGGCTCCGCCCAGGTGGTCGCCGCCGACGTCTCGTCCACCGAATCCATGCAGGCCGCCTTCGCTTCCATCGACGCCCTTGACGTCCTCGTCAACAACGCCGGCATCGCCCACGTCGGCAGTGTCCTCACCACCTCTGCCGCCGACCTCGACCGCCTCTACGCCGTCAACGTCCGCGGCGCCTACCACACGCTTCACTTCGGCATCCCGAAGCTCCTCGCGCGCGGCGGCGGCGCCATCCTCAACCTCGCCTCGATCGCGTCCAAGGTCGGCCTTCAGGACCGCTTCGCCTACGGCATGACGAAGGGCGCCGTGCTCAGCATGACCCTTTCCGTCGCGCGCGACTTCGTGGACAAAAACATCCGCTGCAACTGCGTCTGCCCCGCCCGGGTCCACACTCCATTCGTGGACGGCTTCCTCGCCAAAAACTATCCCGGCCGCGAGGCCGAGATGTTCCAAAAACTCTCCGCCTCCCAACCCATCGGCCGCATGGGCGAGCCCCACGAGGTCGCCGCCCTTGCCGCCTTCCTCTGCTCGGCCGAGGCCGGTTTCATCACCGGCTCCGCCTACGACATAGATGGCGGCGTCACCCTCCTCCGTTAACCTTTCCAACCAGCCCTCCCTTCCACGCTATGAAACTCCTCCGCTTCGGCCCTGCCAGCCACGAAAAAACCGCCGTCCTCCTCGCCGACGGACGCCGCCTCGACGTCTCCGCCGCCTTCCCCGACTTCGACGAGAAATTCTTCGCGACCGACGGCCTCTCCCGCCTGTCCGCGTGGCTCGCCTCGCCCGCCGCCGCCTCCGCCCCGCTGGTCCCCGCCGGTGCCCGCCTCGGCCCGCCCATCGCCCGCCCGAGCAAGATCATCTGCATCGGCCTCAACTACCGCGACCACGCCGCAGAATCCGGCATGGCCACCCCCTCCGAGCCCGTCGTCTTCTTCAAATCCACCACCGCCCTCGTCGGCCCCGACGACGATCTCGTCATCCCGCGCGACTCCGAAAAAACCGACTGGGAGGTCGAGCTCGCCGTCGTCATCGGCCGCGTCACCCGCCACGTCTCCGTCGCCGACGCCCCCGCCTGCATCGCCGGCTACGCCGTGCACAACGACTACTCGGAACGCGCCTGGCAGCTCGAGCGCGGCGGCCAGTGGGTGAAAGGCAAGAGCGCCGACACCTTCGCCCCGCTCGGCCCTTGGCTAGTCACCACCGACGAAGTGCCCGACTCTTCCAATCTCCGCCTCTGGCTCACCGTAAACGGTCGCAAGTTCCAAGACGGCAACACCAGCAACCTCATCTTCGACGTGCCTTTCATCGTGAGCTACCTCAGCCAGTTCATGACCCTCCTCCCCGGCGACGTCATCTCCACCGGCACCCCCGCCGGCGTCGGCCTCGGCCAAAAGCCCCCGCTGTATTTAAAACCCGGCGACGTGATCGAACTCGGCATCGACGGTCTCGGCACCCAGCGCCAGACTGCCCGCGCTTTCACTTCACCCGTCTAATGATTTATCTGAGGTCCCTGACCGTTCTCATCTGGCTGTCCGCCTTCATCGCTTGCCCGGCCTTCCTGTCGGCCATCCCCGCTCCTCCTGAAATCTGGGAAGCCGCCCCCGCTCCGAACGGCGGTGCCGACTGGAACAAGGTCGTGGCTCGCGGCAAGCCCTACGACAAGGACTGGGAATCTTGGTCCTACCCCATCGGCAACGGCTACCTGGGCGCCAACGTGTTTGGCCGGGTGGACGTGGAGCGCATCCAGATCACCGAAAAAACCCTGCACAACGAGGGGACCTATGGAAGCGGCGGCCTCACCAGCTTCGCCGAACTGTTCCTAGACCTGAATCACAGCGAGATTTCCGGCTACCGGCGCTCTCTCAGCCTCGACGAGGCCATCGCGCATGTGGGTTACACATCCGGCGGCGTCACCTACCGCCGGGAGTATTTCACCTCCTATCCTGACAACGTCCTCGTCGTCCGCCTCACCGCCGACCGCCCCGGCTCCTTGTCTTTCTCGGTGCGCGCGGAGATTCCCTACCTCGGCCTTGCGGACCAGCGCACCGGCACCGTCACGGCCGCCGGCGACACCCTCACGCTCTCCGGCTCCCTGCCCTTTTTCAGCACCAACTACGAGGGCCAGCTCAAGGTCCTCAACACCGGCGGCACCGTCACGGCCAACCCCGCGCGCGGCGCCCTCAAGATCAGCCAGGCGGACTCCGTGGTCCTGCTCTTCGTCGCCGGCACGAATTACGAGCTGAGCGAACAGCTCTTCCGCCGCCCCCCGGCCGAGAAAAACGACCCCACCCGTTTCCCCCACGCCGAGCTCTCGGCCCGTCTCGCCGCCGCCGAGGCCCTCGGCTTCGACGCCCTGAGAGAGCGCCACGTCGCCGACCACCAAAACCTCTTCCGCCGCGTCTCCCTCGATCTCAACTCCACGCCCACCGCCGAGCCCACCTCGGCCCTTCTCGACAAATACAAAGCCGGCGAAACCAACACCCATCTGGAGGCGCTGATGTTCCACTTCGGCCGTTACCTGCTCATCGCCAGCTCCCGCGAGAAGACTCTGCCCGCCAACCTGCAGGGCACCTGGAGCCAATTCCACCTCACCCCGTGGACCGGCGGCTACTGGCACAACATCAACGTGCAAATGAACTATTGGGGCGCGATGAGCACCAACCTCGCCGAGACCTTCGAGGCCTACCTCAGCTACTTCAAAGCCTATCTGCCCCAGGCCCGCGAATACGCCCGAGAGTTCGTGCGTCTTCACAACCCCGACCGCTACGTCGAGGGCGAGGATCACGGCTGGATCCTCGGCACCGGGGCCAACGCCTACCGCATCGTCGGCGCCGGCGGGCACTCCGGACCGGGAACCGGGGGCTTCACCTCCAAGCTCCTCATGGAGTATTACCTGTTCGGCCAGGATAAGGAATTTCTCCGCGAGGTCGCCTATCCCGCCATGCGCTCGATGAGCATTTTCTACTCCAAGGCGCTCCTTCCCGTGGGCGATCTCCTTTTGATCAAACCCTCCGCCTCGCCCGAACAGCATAAGGACAAAAAATACTACGTCACCGTTGGCGCGACCTTCGACCAGGGCTTCGTCTGGGAGAACTACCATGACACGCTCCTGCTCGCGTCGGAGCTGGGCATCGAGGACGATTTTATCAAAACCCTTCGCGCCCAGATGCCCCGTCTCGACCCCATCCAGGTCGGCGCCTCCGGGCAGATCAAAGAGTTTCGCGAGGAGGTGAACTACAGCGATATCGGCGACCCCAAACACCGGCACATCTCTCACCTTTGCCCCCTCTACCCCGGCACCTTGATCAACTCCTCCCATCCCCAGTGGATGCGCGCCGCCAGCAAGACCCTCGATCTGCGCGGCGATCAGACCAACGGCTGGGCCATGGTCCACCGCATGAACGCCCGCGCCCGCCTCAAGGAGGGCGACAAAGCCCACTCCGTGTTCAGCCGCCTGCTCCGCGAGCGCACCTTGCCCAATCTCTGGACCGTTTGCCCGCCCTTCCAGATTGACGCCAATCTCGGGGCCATGGCCGGCGTCGCCGAGCTGCTCCTCCAAAGCCACGAGGGCGTCATCGAAGTCCTGCCCGCCTTGCCCTCCGCCTGGCCCTCCGGTTCCTTCAGCGGGCTCGTCGCGCGCGGCAACTTCGTCGTCGGCGCCGAATGGACCGGCTCCCGCGCCACCCGCGTGACCATCACCTCCCGCAGCGGCGGCGAATGCCGCCTTGTCCTTTCCGGCGGACTCGAAGCCCTCAAACTCCGCGACGCCACCGGCGCGGTCATCACCCCCGCCCCTCTCGCCGATGGTCGCGTTTCCTTCGCCACCACCAAGGGCCAGACCTACGTGCTCAGCCCCGAGTAGCCCGCCTCCCGCAGATCACCCGGGGCACTGCCGGTCACAGAAGGGGTTTGCCTGGGTATCCACAATTCCCCTCCTTCTCTCGCCCAACCGCCACCGCGCCTCCCATGCCTCTTCCCCGCCCGCTCTCCTTCCCGAAGAACTTCACCTGGGGCTTCGCCGCCGCCGCCCCCCAAATCGAGGGCGCCGCCTTCACCGATGGCAAGGGACCGTCCATCTGGGACGAATTCGCCCTCCATCCCGGTCGCATCAAAAACGGCCACGATCTCGTCCAAGCCTGCGACCACTACCACCGTTTCGCTTCCGACTTTAAGCTCATGCGCGACCTCGGCGCAAAGCACTACCGGCTCTCCCTCGCCTGGCCGCGCATCTACCCCGATGGCGACGGCGCGCTGAATCAGAAGGGCATCGATTTCTACCACCGCCTCTTCGACTCCATGGAGGACCACGGTCTCACGCCTTGGGTCACGATGTTCCACTGGGATCTCCCCCAGGCCCTCGAGGCCCGCTATGGCGGCTGGCGCGACCGCCGCGTCGTCGACGCCTTCGCCCGCTACGCCGACACCATCGTCAAAGCCTACGGCGATCGCATCAAAAACTGGATCACGCTCAACGAGGTCTTCTGCTTCACCCAGCTCGCCTACGGCTACGGCCTCAAGGCCCCCGGCCTCAAGCTCTCCGACGACGTCGTCAACGCCACCTACCACCACGCCCTCCTTTGCCACGGCGAAGGCGTCCGCGCCGTCCGCGAGCACGGCGGCCGCGGCGCACGGGTCGGCATCACCGACAATCCCGTCGTCTCCATCCCGCTCACCGAAACCGCTCCCGACATCGCCGCCGCCCGCCTCCAGTTCAAACGCGACAACTGGCGCGTGCTCGACGCCGTATCCAACGGCCACTACGACCCCGCCTACCTCCGCTCCGCCGGCAAAAACCGCCCCGTCGTGCGCAAGGGCGACTTCGCCTCCATCTCCGCCCCCACCGATTTTCTCGGCCTCAACCTCTACTGCGGCACCTTCGTTCGCGCCGGCAAACGCGGCGCCCCTGAGAAACTCGCCATGCCGCCCTCCTTCCCCGAGACAAGCACCACCTGGCTCAAAATCACCCCGCAAACCCTTTACTGGGGCCCTCGCTTCGCCGCCGAACTGTCCGGCACCAAAAAAATCTACATCACCGAAAACGGCTGCGGCTACCGCGAGCCCGATCCCG
The DNA here is from genome assembly GCA_027488595.1 of Opitutaceae bacterium. Taxonomy (GTDB): domain Bacteria; phylum Verrucomicrobiota; class Verrucomicrobiia; order Opitutales; family Opitutaceae; genus IMCC26134_A. Next base: position 6,917 of record JAIYBI010000559.1, read on the forward strand.
TCAAGGGCGAGCTCCACGACCTCCACCGCCGCGACTTCCTCCGCAACTACCTGCTCGAACTCCGCCGCGCCATCGCCGACGGCGTGTCCGTCAAGGGCTACTTCCTCTGGTCCTTCATGGACAACTTCGAATGGGAAGACGGCTACGACATGCGTTTCGGCGCCGTTCACTGCGATTTCAAGACCCAGAAACGCACCCCAAAACTCAGCGCCCGCTGGTATGCCGAGGTCATGCGAGGCAACCGCTTGGTTTAGGACAGCTCGCAGCGATCAAACTCATTACATGAAAATACCCCACCTGCGCTGGCCTTCGCTCTCCTTGCAGTCGTCTCTCCCGCCCCGCTCGCGGCCGCAGTCGAGCCGCCAGGCCTGCAAAAACTGAATCTCACGCCCTCCCCGCTCACCGCCCCGAAAATCTGCTACTGACTTATGACCAAGATTGGACCGGAAAGCGTCCGAATATCTTACTGTGCGATCCTGCCACATTTCCTTCGCTCACTTTGCGCATTATCCTCTGAAACACCCCTTATGCGTTACCGCGCCCTCCTCCGTTTCTTCTTTTCCACTCTGTGTGCGGCCGTGCTTCCCTTATCCGCCCAGACCCTAGACGATCAACCCGTAGAGTCAGGCGGCCGGGCCGGCAGCCAGTCGAAACCCTCAGCCGGAAAACCCACGTTCTGGATCATCGGCGACTCCACCGTGAAGGTCGGCACTCCCGGCCAGCGCGGCTGGGGTGAGGAGATCGGCCCTTTCTTCGACTCCGCCAAAATCAACGTCCTCAATCACGCCATAGGCGGTCGCAGCTCCCGCACGTTCATCACCGAGGGCCGGTGGGATGCCATTCTCAAGGAACTCCGCGCGGGCGATGCCGTCATCATGCAATTCGGCCACAACGACGCCTCCCCCATCAACGAGGATCCGCCCGTCACCAAATCCACCCGCGCCCGCGGCGTCATTCGCAACAATAGTGACGACTCCGTCTTCGTTGAAAAAAACATCCTCACCGGCAAATCCGAGACCGTGCGCAGCTACGGTTGGTATCTGCGCCAGGTGATCACGACCGCCAAGAACAAGGGCGCCGTGGCCATCGTCTGCTCCCCCATTCCGCGCAAGAGCTGGTCCAAGGACGGCACCAAGATCAACCGCGTCGCCGATTCCTGGGGCCTCTGGGCCCGCCAGGCCGCCGAGCAGGAGGGCGCGCTCTTCATCGACCTCAACGAAATCATCGCACGAGGTTACGAGAAAATCGGCGCCACCGCCGTAGAACCGCTTTTCGCCGACAAGGCCACCCACACCTCTGTCACCGGTGCCCAATTCAACGCCCGCGCCGTCGTCTCCGGCCTCAACAGCCTCGGTGATAAAAACCCTCTCGCTCCGTTTCTTTCCGTCGAGGGCAAGTCCGTCCCCGCTTTCACTCCCTGAGGCATGGCGGCTCCATTGCCCCGTCGTATCCAAATTCAATTACGCTCTTCCCCCTCTGCTATGTTACGCATCCCTTTCGTTCGCCTCCTGCTCTCCTTCGCCGTCCTCGCGTGTCTCCCCGTGCTCCGCGCCGCTGACGACCGCCCCGTCGTGAACGATTCCGGCGTCCCGCTCGAAACACCCGCCGCCGGCACCCTGCCCACTCTCTGGCTCGTGGGCGACTCCACCCTCAACAGCAAGACCCCTATGCGCGGCTGGGCCCAGGACCTGGGTCAGTTTTTCTTCCCCTCAAAAATCAACGTCGTCAACCGCGCCATCGGCGGCCGCAGCTCGCGCACGTTCTACACCGAGGGCCGCTGGCAAAAGATCCTTGACGAGCTCAAGGCCGGCGACTGGGTCGTCATCCAATTCGGCCACAACGATGTCGGACGCACCGACGCCTCCAGCAAGTTTCGCGGCTCCGTCAAGGGCATCGGCGACGAGACGGAGGATGTCACCAAGCCCGACGGCACCGTCGAAACCGTCCGCACCTTCGGCTGGTATCTCAAAAACTACGTCCGCACCGCCCGGGCCAAGGGTGCCAACGTGATCCTGTGCTCGCCCATTCCGCACAAGAAATTCGATGCCACCGGCAAGTTCATCCGCGACTGGGCCGGCTGGCGTGAAAACATCCAGACCTGCGCCAAGGCCGAGGGCGCGGGCTACCTCGACCTCGCCGAGATCATCGCGCGCGGATATGACAAACTCAGCCAGCCCGAGGTCGAAGCCTTCTTCGCCGACAAGGGCACCCACACCAACGCCGCCGGCTCCCTCTTCAACGCCCGCGCCGTCCTCTCCGGCCTCGCCTCGCTGCCCGGCGCCCCTCTCGCCCCCTACCTCGCCAAGCCCTAGACTTGGCGTCACCAGAGCCTGCGGCGCCTCCGTTGCCCCGGCATCCCTCATGCACACCGCACCCTCCGGCTGGCCCGGCCCTTGGATAACCGGCACCACAACCTCGTCTGGCCCGCTGCCCCTGTTTCGCCGTGAATTTGACCTGTCGGCGGCCCCGCGCTCAGCCACCATCCGCATCTGCGGCCTCGGCCACTACGAACTGCGGGTGAATGGCCGGCGCGTCGGCGACCGCGAGCTCGATCCCGGCTGGACCGACTACCGCCAGTCCTGCCTCTACAGCGACTACGACCTCACTCCCTATCTTCGGAGCGGAAACAACGTCATCGCGGTTTTGCTGGGCAACGGCATGTATCACGTCGCCGAAACACCCGGTCGCTACGTCAAGTTCACCGGTTCGCATGGTCCGCTAAAGCTGATCTGCGATCTAAAGGCCGAATTGGCTGACGGCCGCGAGTTTCGTCTCGGCACCGACGACCAATGGCGCACCAGCGACGGCCCCATCATGTTTTCCTGCATCTATGGCGGCGAGGATCACGACGCCCGCGCCGCCCAGCCTGGATGGGACACACCGGGCTTCGACGCCTCACGATGGCACGCCGTGCAAACCTGCGAGGGCCCGGGCGGTGAGTTGGTTCCACAGCTATCCCCGCCGGTCCACTCCGCTGGACGATCCGCCCCGTGCTCGCTCCATCGCCTCTCACCTGACCTCTGCGAAGCCGACTTCGACTTCAATCTGTCGGCCCGCCCGGTCCTCACGGTCGAGGGTCGGGCCGGCGCGCTTGTTATCATCCGCTGCGCCGAGGTGCCCGGCCCCACCTGGCCCGGCCATGAATACCGCTTCATACTTGGCGGCACCGGCGCTCCCGAGTCTTTCGTTCCGCTTTTCTCCTACTTCGGATTCCGTTTCCTCACCATCGAAGGCGTCCGGCTGCCTTCCGAACCCGCGTTGCACGCCGACGGTTCGCCCGATCCGCGCCCCGTCCTGCGGGCGATTGAGCGCGACTTCATCACCAGCTCCGCCGCCGTGGTCGGCAAGTTCGCCTGCTCCTATCCGCTCTTCAACGACATCGACGCGATGGTCTCGCGCTCGGTGAGCAGCAATCTTGTCAGCGTTTTTACCGATTGTCCCCACCGGGAGAAACTGGGCTGGCAGGAGGAGGTCCACCTCATGGGCCCGTCTATCCTTTACCGGCGCGGAGTGGAGCCTCTCCTGCGCAAGGTTCTGCGTGACATCCGAGAAGGCCAGTTCGAGGACGGCCGTGTATCCGGCGTCTGCCCCGACTACGTGCGCTGGGGCCGCGATCGCAACCGCTGGGTAATGTCCGCCGAATGGGGCTCCACCGCCGTTCAGACCCCGTGGATGCTCTATCGCTGGACCGGCGACCTCGCTGTTCTACGCGAATCTC
>JAIYBI010000281.1 GCA_027488595.1 Opitutaceae bacterium
CGCCGCCGATGACGATGACGTCTTTGTCCTTGGCGGAGATGGCGGGCGCGGTGCCGTCGAGCACGGCCTTGGTGTTGGCGGTGAGGAACTCCATCGCGAAGTGCACGCCGGCGTGGGCGCGGCCCTCGATGGGAAGGTCGCGCGGCAGGGTGGCGCCGGTGGCGATGACGATGGCGTCGTTGTCCTTGCGGAGCTGGGCGGCGTCGTGGGTGACGCCGATGTTGGCGTTGTAGACGAACTTGATGCCCTCCTCCTCCATGAGGCGGATGCGGCGGAGGACGACCTCGTTCTTATCCAGCTTCATGTTGGGGATGCCATACATCAGGAGGCCGCCCGGACGGTCGGCGCGCTCGTAAACGGTGACGGTGTGGCCGGCGGCGTTGAGCTGGGAGGCGGCGGAGAGACCGGCGGGGCCGGAGCCGATCACGGCGACCTTCTTGCCGGTGCGGCTGCGCGGGGTGTTGGGGAGAACCCAACCCTCTTCCCAGCCCTTCTCGATGATCGAATACTCGATGTTCTTGATCGTGACGGGCGGGTTGTTGATGCCGAGCACGCAGGAACCTTCGCAGGGGGCGGGACACACGCGACCGGTGAACTCGGGGAAGTTGTTGGTTTTGTGCAGACGCTCCAAGGCCTCCTGCCAGCGGCCGCGATAAACGAGGTCGTTGAACTCGGGGATGAGGTTGTGGATGGGGCAACCCGCCGCCATGCCGCTGACCAATTTGCCGGTGTGGCAGAAGGGGACGCCGCAATCCATGCAGCGCGCGCCCTGGTTGCGGAGCTGCTTCTCCTCCATGTGGAGGTGAAACTCCTTGTAGTCGCGCACGCGCTCAAGCGGCGGGCGGTCGGCGGGGATTTCGCGGAGGTATTCGAGGAAGCCGGTAGGTTTGCCCATGGGAGGTAGAATTGAGGGCTGAGACTTGAGACCTGAAACCTGAAGAGTCGGAAGCAGGTGGCTCAGTTACAGCGAGGTTTTGGTAATTTCAGGTCTCAGGTTTCAGATTTCAGGTTTCGTGCCGCGTCGCGCGGCTCAGTTTCCGCCGACGCGGCTGGTGTCGCGGGCGTTTTCTTCGAAGGCGGCCATGATGGCTTCGTCGCCGGTGAGGCCCTGGGACTGCGCCTTGTCGATACAGGCCAACATGCGCTTGTAGTCCTTGGGCATGACCTTGACGAACTTCGGCAGGAGGGCGTCCCAGTTGGCGAGCACCTCGGCGGCGCGGGCGCTGCCGGTGAGCTCGACCTGGCGCTGGATGAGGGCGCGGAGCGAGGCGGCATCGGCGGCGGTATCGACTTTCTCGATACCGACCATGGAGAGGTTGATGTTGCCCTTGAGCTGGGCGGCCTCGTCGAGCACGTAAGCCACGCCGCCGGACATGCCGGCGGCGAAGTTGCGGCCGGTGGGGCCGAGGACGACGACCTTGCCGCCGGTCATGTATTCGAGGCCGTGGTCGCCCACGCCTTCGACGACAGCGGTGACGCCGGAGTTGCGGACACCGAAACGCTCGCCGGCGCGGCCGCCGACGAAGAGCTCGCCGCCAGTGGCGCCGTAGAGGGCGACGTTGCCGATGATGATGTTCTCGGAGGGCTTGAAGCCGGAGTTGGCGGGGGCGCGGACGATGATCTTGCCGCCGCTGAGGCCCTTGCCGACGTAGTCGTTGGCATCGCCGGTAAGGCGGAAGGTCATGCCCTTCGGCATGAAGGCGCCGAAGGACTGGCCGGCGGAACCGGTGAAGCGGATATCAATGGTATCCTCGGGCAGGCCGGCGGCGCCGTGTTTGCGGGTGACCTCGCTGCCGGTGATGGTGCCGACGACGCGGTGAATGTTCTTAACCGGCAGGTCCGCGATGACCTTCTCGCCGCGCTCGATGGCGGGGGCGCAAAGGGCGAGCAGCGAGGTGAGGTCGAGGGACTTGTCGAGGCCGTGATCCTGGGTCTGCTGGCAGTAACGACCGACCTCGGGGCCGGCGTCGGGCGAGTAGAGCAGGCTGGAGAAGTCCATGCCCTTGGCCTTCCAGTGGGTGATGGCCTTGCGGGGCTCGAGGCGGTCGGTGCGGCCGACCATCTCCTCGATGGTGCGGAAGCCGAGCTGGGCCATGAGCTCGCGAACCTCTTGCGCGATAAAGGTCATGAAGTTCACGACGTGCTCGGGCTTGCCGGCAAAATGCTCGCGCAGGCGGGGATCCTGAGTAGCGACGCCGACGGGGCATGTATTCAGATGGCAAACACGCATCATGATACAGCCGGAGGCGACGAGCGGGGCGGTGGCGAAGCCGAACTCCTCGGCGCCGAGCAGGGCGGCCATGATAACGTCGCGGCCGGTTTTGAGCTGGCCGTCGGTCTCTACCGCGATGCGCGAGCGAAGATTGTTCAAGACGAGGGTCTGGTGGGTCTCGGCGAGGCCGAGCTCCCAAGGCAGACCGGCGTGCCAGATGGAGTTCTGCGGGGAGGCGCCGGTGCCGCCGTCGTGACCGGAGATCAGGACAACGTCGGCGTGGGCTTTGGCGACCCCGGCGGCGATGGTGCCGACGCCGACCTCGGCGACGAGCTTCACGCTGACGCGGGCGCGACGGTTGGCGTTCTTGAGGTCGTGGATGAGCTCAGCCAAGTCCTCGATGGAATAGATGTCGTGGTGCGGAGGCGGGGAGATGAGGCCGACGCCGGCGGTGGTGTGGCGGGTCTTGGCGATGGACGGGTAGACCTTGGTGCCGGGGAGCTGGCCGCCTTCTCCGGGCTTGGCGCCCTGGGCCATCTTGATCTGGATCTCGCGGGCGCTGACCAGGTAGTGGCTGGTGACGCCGAAGCGGCCGGAGGCGACCTGCTTGATGGCGGAGTTTTTGGAGTCGCCGAGCTCGTTGGTCCAAGTGAAGCGTGCGGGATCTTCGCCGCCCTCGCCGGTGTTGGATTTGCCGCCGATGCGGTTCATCGCGATGGCAAGCGTCTCGTGGGCTTCGGGGGAGATGGAGCCGTAGGACATGGCTCCACTCTTGAAGCGGGTGAGGATCTTTTCGACGGACTCGACCTCCTCGATGGGAATGGCGTCGGAGGGCTTGAAGTCCAACATGCCGCGGAGCGTGCAGAGGTTTTTTGAGGTGTCGTTTACGAGACCGGTGTAGGCCTTGAAGGTCTTGTAATCGCCGGTGCGGACGGACTTCTGGAGAGCGTGGATGGACTCGGGGTTGAAGAGGTGATATTCGCCGTCGTCGCGCCACTTGAACTGGCCGCCGGCGGGGAGGGCGTGGTCAATGGCGTTGCGCGCGCCGAAGGCATCGCGGTGGCGCATGAGCACCTCTTGGGCGATGACATCAAGACCGATGCCGCCGACGCGCGAGGGGGTCCAGGTGAAGTAGTGATCGATGACATCCTGGCGGAGGCCGACGGCCTCGAAGACTTGGGCGCCGCGGTAGGATTGGATGGCGGAAATGCCCATCTTGGAGGCGACCTTGACGACGCCCTTGGCGGTGGCCTTGACGAGGTTTTTGCAGGCGGTCTTGTGGTCAACGCCGACGAGCACGCCCTCTTGGATGAGCTCGTTGATGGTCTCGAAGGCGAGGTAGGGATTGATGGCGCTGACGCCGTAGCCGATGAGCAGCGCCATGTGGTGGACCTGGCGGGCCTCGCCGGTCTCGAGGACGAGGCTGACCTGGGTGCGCAGCCCCTCGCGGATCAAGTAGTGGTGCAGGCCGGCGACGGCGAGCAGGGCGGGGATGGGAGCGTAGTCCTTGTTCACGCCGCGATCGGAGAGGATGAGGACGTTGACCTCGTTGTCCTTAATGGCGCGGGTGGCTTCCTCGTAGAGCTCTTCGAGGGCTTTCGCGAGACCCTGTTCGCCGCGCGAGACGCGGAAAAGAATGGGGAGCGTTTCAACCTTAAGGCCGGGGAGGGCCATGCGGCGGATTTTGGCGAATTCCTCGTTGGTGAGCACGGGGAGATCAATCTCGACGCGACGGCATGCGGTGGCGCCGGGCTGGAGGAGGTTGCCCTCGGAGCCGAGGCGGGTCTCGGAGGAAGTGATGATCTCCTCGCGAATGCAGTCTATGGGCGGGTTGGTGACCTGGGCGAAGAGCTGCTTGAAATAATCGTAGAGCAGGCGGGGCTTGTTGGAGAGAACGGCGAGGGGCGTGTCGTTGCCCATGGAGCCGATGCCCTCGACGCCGTCTTTGGCCATGGGGAGGAGGATGGCGCGTTCGTCTTCGTGGGTGTAGCCAAAGGCGAGCTGGCGCTGCTGAAGCGTGTCGCGGTCGGGTGCAGGAAGCTCGGGGGCGGCGGGCAAGTCGTCGAGGTGGACGAGGTGTTGGTCGAGCCAGTTGCGATAGGGGAACTCGGCGGCGAGCTGGCGCTTGATTTCCTCGTCGGGGACGATGCGGCCCTGAACGGTGTCCACGAGGAACATGTGGCCGGGTTGGAGACGGCCCTTTTGCACGACGTCGGCGGCGGGGATGTCGAGCACGCCGGCCTCGGAGGCGAGGATGACGAGGTCGTCTTTGGTAACGTAATAACGGGCGGGGCGGAGACCGTTGCGGTCGAGGACCGCGCCGATGACGTGGCCATCGGTGAAAGTCATGGCGGCGGGGCCGTCCCACGGCTCCATTAAGCAGGCGTGGTATTGGTAAAAAGCCTTACGGGTGTCGTCCATGGTCTCGTGGTGGGACCAAGGCTCGGGGATCATCATCATGACCGCGTGCGGCAAGGAGCGACCGGCGAGGTGGAGGAGCTCGAGGGTGTTGTCGAACATCGCCGAGTCGGAACCGTTGGGGTTGATGACCGGGAGGATTTTCGAGATGTCGTCGCCGAAGGCATCGGAAACGAAGAGCGACTGGCGGGCGTGCATCCAGTTGATGTTGCCGCGGAGGGTGTTGATCTCGCCGTTGTGCGCGACGTAGCGGTAGGGGTGGGCGCGATCCCAGCTCGGGAAAGTGTTGGTCGAGAAACGCGAGTGAACCAGCGCGATGGCGGTGGCCATGAGCGGGTTTTGCAGGTCGGGAAAATAGGTCGCGAGCTGGGTGGTGAGCAACATGCCCTTATACACCAGGGTGCGGGAGGAGAGGCTCGGGAGATACCACGTCTCGCCGCCGAGCAAACCCTCGGCGCGAAGCTCGGTGGTGGCGCGCTTGCGGATGACGTAGAGCTTGCGCTCAAAGGCGAGCTCGTCGGCAAGGTCGGCGGCGCGGCCGATGAATATCTGGCGGATGTAGGGCTCGCTGGCCTTGGCGGTCTCGCCGAGAGAAGCGTTGTCGGTGGGGACGGTGCGCCAGCCGATAAAAGTCTGGCCCTCGCTCTGGATGATGGCGGCGAACTTCTCCTCGAGCTTGCGACGGTGGGTGGCGTTTTTAGGAAGGAAAACGAGGCCGGTGCCGTAGTGTCCGGCGGCTGGAAGGGTGAGGCGGGCCTTTTTGGCGACGTCCACGCAAAAGGCGTGCGGCACCTGCATGAGGATGCCGGCGCCGTCGCCGGTGTTGGGCTCGCTGCCGGCGGCGCCGCGGTGGTCGAGATTTTCGAGGACCTGGATGCCCTGGCGCACGATGGCGTGGGTGGCGCGGCCCTTCATGTCTGCGACGAAGCCGACGCCGCACGCGTCGTGCTCAAACCAAGGGTCGTAGAGACCCTGCTTGGCGGGGCGGCCGGTGCGAAGAGCGGCGGGCGGGCGGGCGGAAGGGGCGGCGGGTTGGGACTTGGAGGTGTTCACGGAAAAGTAGCTTAGGGGAAACGAGTTTTGGGGCCAAAAAAAGCGGCCCCGGAAATTCACGAGGCCGCAGGACAAAAAACGAACTAGGCCCGGAGTTTTAAATTAGAAGAAGCGCACGGTCTTGGTGGCCATCTGCGCGTGCTCGGCGTCGGAGCAACCGGCGTTGGTGGGAACGTCCACCGCGACGGCAACAGGTTTTATGAGGTCGTTCGCCAAGAGGTAGTTTTCAACCTCTTCGCCGGAAATGTCGGCGAGCATGACGCCATCAATCTCGACGCAGGGCGACAGCGGCTGGCCGGACTTGGCGACCATCTCGGCGTAGTTGTCGCGATTGTTGATGATATCAATATCCTCGAAAGCGAGGCCGTGCTTGCGCATGATGGCGCGCACACCGTTCGACCAACCGCAGGAGGGTTTGAGATAGGCTTTGATTTGCATGGTGGACATCAGATTCGGGACACGGACACGCGCAACCTATGAAAGGGGTTTGCGGGCATTCAAGGGTAACTTTTGTGGTAATTTGTAGTATTTTTGGCCTGGAGGTCTTGATTGACGCCAGAACCCGGCGCCCTCCGCAGGGAAAAATCACCCGGTCCCCCGCTCTCCGCCCGTCTCAATTCACCATGAAAACCATCCTCCTGCTCTTCGCGTCCAACGTCTTCATGACCTGCGCCTGGTATGGCCACCTGAAGTGGAAATTCCTCGAGGGCCGCTCGCTGCTTTTTGTGATCCTCATCTCCTGGGGAATCGCCCTGGCGGAATACAGCCTGATGATCCCCGCCAACCGCATCGGTTACGCCAGCGGTTTCAGCGGCTACCAGCTGAAGGTCGTCCAAGAGGCGATCACCCTGCTCGTTTTCGTGGGCTTCGCCTGGCTGGTGTTAAAAGAGAAGCTCACCTGGAACTACGCGGTGAGTTTCGTGCTGATCTTTGCCGCCGTGTGGTTTGCCGTGGCCTTCAAGCCCGCCGCCGCCGTCGCCACCACCGCGGGGCATTGAACCGGCCGAACCCTTTTCGCCAAAAAATCCCGCCTTCATCGCCACCCTTGGCTTGCCAGCCTGCCGCCGCCGGATTCACGTCTCTCTTCCTTGCAGCCGGGCGGTCGCCCGGCTCCCAAACCATAAAACAAAACACATCAGTCCTCCTACCCGTCATGTCAAAAGCCGCTCCCGCCAAAGTCGCCTCGTCTGCCCCCGCCGTCGCCGCCCCCGACCGCAAGAACCTCGAACTCGCCGTCAGTTCCATCACCAAACAATTCGGCGAAGGCTCAATCATGCGCCTCGGCGACAACCATAAGATGGAAGTCGAGACCGTCTCCACCGGTTCCCTCGCCATTGACCTCTGCCTCGGCGGCGGCGGCCTTCCCCGCGGCCGTATCATCGAGATCTACGGGCCGGAGTCTTCCGGTAAAACCACCTTCTGTTTGAGCGTCATCGCCGAGGCCCAGAAACGCGGCGGCCTCGCCGCCTTCATCGACGTCGAGCACGCCCTCGACCCGAAATACGCCAAGGTCGTCGGCGTGAAACTCGACGATCTCCTCGTATCCCAACCCGACTCCGGCGAAGACGCGCTCAACATCACCGAGACCCTCATCCGCTCCAACGCGATTGACGTGATCGTTATCGACTCCGTCGCCGCCCTTATCACCAAGGCCGAGCTCGACGGCCAGATGGGCGACATGACCATGGGCAGCCAGGCCCGCCTCATGTCCCAGGCTATGCGCCGCCTCACCGCCGTCGTCAGCAAGACCAAGTGCATTTGCATTTTCACGAACCAGATTCGCGAGAAGATCGGCGTCATGTTCGGCAGCCCCGAGACCACCTCCGGCGGCCGCGCCCTGAAGTTTTTCTCCACCATCCGCATTGATATCCGCCGCAAGGACCAGCTCAAGACTCCCGACGGCAAAATCATCGGCAACCGCACCAAAATCAAGGTGGTCAAAAACAAGATCGCCCCGCCCTTCACCGAGTGCGAATTCGACATCATGTATGACGAAGGTATTTCCAAGACCGGCTCGCTCGTGGATCTCGGCATCGAGCACAAGATCCTCGAAAAGAAAGGCGCCTGGATCTCCTTCGAAGGTGCCCTCGTCGGCCAGGGTCGCGACGCCGCCAAGCAGGCCATCGCCGAGAAACCCGAGCTCGCCGCCAAGCTCACCGCCGCGATCAAAGAAAAGGTCACCGTCACCGGCGGCGCAGTCGTTACCGGCGGCGGCGACGCCGAGTAAGCAGCAACCCGCGCGAGATCGAATCCTGTTCAAAACCGCGCCCCTCATCGGGTGCGGTTTTTTTATGCGCCGGGAGGGAGCGCACAAAGTCGCCGCCGCGCAGGGACGAGCGGTTTCATTTTGCACGCGGATATTTTGCCACTCGTCATCCCGCCACGCCTGGCTTCTTTGCCTTCACGCTTCATGCCCGCCGCCCGCCCTCACCTTTTGGGATTAACCCGCACCGAACTCGTCGCACCCGCGAAGCCGGTCGCGCCCGCAAAGCCTGCCCCCCCGGATCGCTGTAAACTCCGCACGCAAATCGCGCCGCGCACTCCCGCGTTGCCTCAAGCCGCGTCCCTTTCCGGACGCGGCTTTTTTGCGCCGGTAGACTGGGTTCCGGCTGAACCGAAAAAGCTGATACGTATTTTATCTTCGCTGGTGATAGTTGGGTTCGTTCATTCCGTGGACTCGGATTTTACAGACCGAAAGATCCAGCGTAATTCCCGAACCGTTTCAGCATAGGCAACGCCATCCACCAGACCCAGCGGCAACGCCTGCGGATGGGTGGCGTATTCCACCGGTTCATAGTGGCCTGGAACGAAAAATACCCGTTTCACTTCGGTTTCACCGTCGTCGTAACTTGTCACCACCGACTGTCCGCTGGTCTCCACAATAGCAGTAATTTCGCCGGAGCCGAAGGGGAGCGCATATTCATAAAAAAGCCCCGCATCGACTGGCACACCGCGCCGCCACCCCAACGTGTCCATACGACGGCGGAGTGTGGCAGCGGTGATCATTCGCGAGGAAAACTCCGGGATGAACACACAACATTCATCCACCGCGGCGACACGTTCAGTTCCCCGGTGCAGTTGTGGAAAAGTCTGTTCGATCGCCTTGATCGCAAACCAAGTTTTCCAGCTTTCCAACAGATGAGCGTCCATCTGCATCGGGTGGGCGATACCGATATTGGAGTCTTCGTGCAGCGTAAATGTCTGCCCGCCGGGACCGACGAGGGCGGTGCCCGCTGTTTCAATGACGAACGTGTTCTTTAACATGTTTTCCTCGTCGTATTTGCCCCACACCAATGTGCAGGCCAATGAACGCATGATCGGATGCGCAACGAGGTATCGCTCGAAAGAAAGAGACTTCCAGCGGCGGCCGGCGACCAAACCCCGCTCCAGGCGGTGTCGTTGGTGCTTAACCGTGTCGGCCACGGCTTTTTTGGATGTGCGCCAGCATTTGGCTGCCTCGGCGGCCTTCGCTTCATCGTCGGCGGGCCCAGGCTTTGGCAGAGCCTTCAAAAGAGTTCCAGATTCACTGGAAAGGCGTAGCTCTCCACCAAATCGAATCGTCGCGATAAAAACACGCGCACCAAAATCCAGGCGCCGCACGCCGGCCTGATCCAGTTCACAAGCAGGCACGCTGGTGTCCGCCAGTTCATCGGGCGTCAGGCCCAGCTCGGCGGCGATTTCGCTCACACAAGCCTCGGCACGGGCACGCAGACCCGCAAAGCGCGTGCGCTGGGAAATGAGCACCAAGGCTTGCAGCGCCGAAGCGTCTCCTATGGCGCGCAAAGTCTCCAAGCCAAGCGCAGCTTTCTGGTGCTGGCTCTCGGCCGGCCAGTCGCAAATGAAACGGGCGAGATTCGTTGCCGTGGACGGACCACGCAGGGCAACGGCGACGGCCATGCACCAATTATCCTTTTTCCCCGTTCCCGCGACACACCACTCGACGATCAAAGATTGCCAGAATGCCTCGCGTGAATCGGGGGTCAGCACGTCGCGCACCCAATCGAAAAAGGACTCATTGTCTTTACCGTTTCGCACCGCACCAAGCAACAAGCGCACTCCCTCAGCTGAAATGCGCGCCGAACCGCGGCGAAGAGAAGCGAGACGTTCCAACTGGACCCACTCAGGCAGTTTGCCTGCGACACCTGACATTCGAGGGCGTAACGGCCAGACTTCAGGGCCGATCATCCCAGCCTTTTCCTGTTTCCAGGTGTTCAACAATTCACTCAAGCAGGGACTACCGTGAGTGGACGAGAGGGTTTCGACGGCTTCGCGGTGCGTCCCAGCCCAAGACCTGTGAAGATGCGAAGCGGCGCGGCTGTTTCGCGGCCCATCTTCAGAAACGATTTGCGCACACGAGGCCAAGGTCCGATCCGGATTGGCGGCCAGCCAGTCGCGAGCCGGTCTTTGCACGCCACTGGTCGACTCAGCCAGCTCCAGAAGACAACGGATAACGCGAGGCGACTCCACTGTCCCCAACTGGGAGACGATGGCTTCCGCTTCATCTTTATTTCCCGCTCGACGAGCGAGGTCGATCACCGGGCCGAGCATGCGATCCCCCGTATGAAGCAGCCAAATGGCGGTTTCTCCGGAACAAGCGGGTTTTAGTTTCAACCGGGCGAGATGCCGTAACGAAAACTCCGGATCGCGCACTCCAAAGACAAAGAATAGACCCCGATCCAAGAGCCAGTCGGACGAATCCCACATGTCGTCAGGCCAGCTCTCGACCAGACGGCGCAGCGGCTCGGTGTGACCGAGGTAAACAGCGAGATTCCACACCGTCCGAACTCGACGGCGCTCCCAAGCGACATCGGACACGGCATACCAATCGGCCGGATCCAGATGTTCATCCAGCGCCCGCACGGCCGATTGCCATTCCGAGCAGGTGACAAAGGCAGCGAGGCGATGGCCAAAAAACGCAAGAAAATGGATGCCTGAATAATTGTTTCCGCGGAGGGTCAGCTCATCCAGCCGACCCGATATACACCATTCGACGAGTTGCCTTAGGCCTATAAGTGGCAGGAGCCACACTCCGACGGCCGCCTGGGCAGTCTTCACAGCCTGAACCACAAGATCTTCTATCTCGACGCGGGCCGGCGCTTTTTCCGGATAACGACCGATCGCTTCGGTGACTCCAAACTCGTAACGGACGTCATTCAGATAGTTAAAATTCGTTTCAATCGCCACGCGAAACCAGAAGACAGCCTCGGCAGTCGTCATGCCGGGACGGACCGCAAAATCACGGAAAGACGGATGCCTCCTACGACTACGAGGTAATTTCGAATCCACCGTCTCCATTTCCTCCGCTTCGCGCAGTGCTTTCTGTGGATCAAATCGAGGAGCCACGTAGCCATCGGGAAGTGGCTCCGGCACACACATCCAATTGCGAATCAGTTCGTCGCGGGAGGAGCTTATCATCGCCCGATTTTTGACGCACGCGTCAACAAGGGTCAATTCAGGTCCGGTTTCTATCCGCTAGGTAAAGAAACAATGGAATGCGGGCTACAACTGACTACTGTGGTAGCCACGTCGTTAGTTTGATATATTTCAGGTGCACAGATTTCACTTCACAGAGAAATCTCGTCATCCCGCCGCGCGTGGCTTCTTTGCCTTCACGCTTCATGCCAGCCGCCCGCCCTCACCTTTTGGGATTAACCCGCACCGAACTCGTCGCACTCACGGTCAAGTGGGGTTTTCCACGCGTGCACGCCGCCTCGCTCTGGAACGAGCTTTACCTCCAAGCCCGCCGCTCCCCGTCTGACTTCGTCATCCACGATCAGCTTTCCGCTCGCTACCTCGATCGCGTTTTCAGCGAGCTCGCTTTCGATTTCCCCACTGTCGCGAAAGAAACCCACTCCTCCGACGGCTTCACCCGCAAATACCTGCTCGCCCTCGAGGACGCCCATCGCATCGAGACCGTGCTCATGCGCTACAGCGGTCGCGTCACCGCCTGCGTGAGCTCGCAGGTCGGCTGCGCCATGGGCTGCGTCTTCTGCGCCACCGGCCAGATGGGCTACACCCGCCACCTCACCGCCGCCGAGATCGTCGCCCAAGCCCTTCACGTGGACGCCGTCCTGCGCGAGACCACACCCGCCACCGAAGACGCACCCCCCCCTGCCCTCGCCGACCCCGCCCACCCGTCGCCCCACCACCGTCAAGAACGCCTGCGCAACATCGTCTTCATGGGCATGGGCGAGCCGCTCCACAACTACGACGCCGTCATGCAGGCCATAGACATCCTGCGCGATGGCGCCGGCCTCGCCCTCGGCGCGAAAAAAATCTCCGTCTCCACCGTCGGAGTCGTGCCCGGTATCCGCCGCCTCACCGCCGAGCGCCGCCCCGTGCATCTCGCGGTCTCCCTCCACGGCGCCACCCAGGCCGAGCGCGCCGCGCTCGTGCCCGCCGCCCGCAAATGGCCGCTCGACGAGCTCATGGACGCCTGCCGCGAATACACCTCCACTCTTGGCCGTCGCATCTTCTTCGAGTGGACGCTCATTGACGGCAAAAACGACGGCCCGGATCACGCCCACGCCGTCGGCACCTTGCTTAAGGACATCCCGGCGCAGGTGAACGTGATCCCCTTGAATCCAACCTTTGGATACGCCGGCGAGCCGACCCGTCCGGCCGGTGCCCGTGCTTTTCAAGACGTGCTCGCCGGCTACGGCATCCCCTGCACGGTGCGCCAGCGCCGCGGCATAGACATCGCCGCCGGCTGCGGCCAGCTCGCCATCGCCGATTGAAGCGACGACCCAATGTCGTCGCCATTTTACTCCGCTCCTACCTCAGAAACCCGAGCATACCTGAACGTTTTGCAGGATCAGAGCCGCGTCGCCGCCGGGATCCCGTAGTGCTCCACCACGCGTTTGGTCGCGGCGTCGAGGGTCGCGGCGTCGAGAATCAGACGCTGCAGGCCGCGGCCCTTCATGAACTCGAAGCGATGCACGCCATCTTTCGGCGCGGCGAGTGCAGCATTCAAATCCGCCAGCGTGGCGACGGGTTGGCCGTTCACCTTGTCCAGCACCAGCATGAACGCGTCCTGATAACCGAGGTTGATATCATCCGGCAGCACGCCGCTGAGCACGACGAGCGCCTTGCGGCCGTCAGGCGGCTCGGCGTATTGGTAATACTGAAGCCGGAAGGGCGAGTTTTTGCGCCAATCGTCGCCCCAGCCGCGCAGGAAGGTTTGCGAGAGCGGCTGGAAAATCAGGCCGCCCGCGACCACATACGCCGGGGGCGCGTAAAACACTTCGCGCGGCACGGTGTCATTCGAAAACTCCGCTTTGGGAATCACGTAATCCAGCGTCATCTCCTTGCCGGCGCGCAGGATTTTAATCGGCAGTTTATCGCCGGCGAAGTGCGCGCGGGTGGCGAGGTTTTCCAACTGAAGGTGTTTGTAGTCGGGGTCCAGGTAATCGCCTTCGCTATCAATCGCGAAGCCTCCGATTTCGAGAAGAACATCGCCCGCCTGCGGTCCGGCCTCGCCCTTCGCCTTGCCGGGCTTATGCACCACCGCACCACGCGGCGCTCCACTCAGACCGAGGTCGGCAACAAGCGCCGGATTGCTGCCCGGTTGCCAGGTGAAATCAAAGTAGCCCAGCCCGGCGAAACCACCCGCGCGATACGCCGCCAGCACACGTTGAATGAACGATGCCGGCATCACGCCGCACAAGCGACTCGTGCCGTAGGTCGTCAAACCCGCCACCCGGCCATCGCGCTCCACGATCTCCGCCCAGCCGAGTCGGCCGCCGATGTCGGTGCCGACCTCCATGATCATTTGCGGTGAGAAGCCCATCGCGCCCTCGGAAACGATGAAGCGACTGAAATCCGCGCGGCGGCTCTCCAGATTACCCTCGCGCCAGCGCACGAGGTTGAACTCCGGTCCCGCCGGCACCGTGGTCATTAGTTCGGCCGGCTTCAGCCCGGCCCAGAACTCCGGCGCTTCGGTCGTGAGCAGCGCGAGGTTGGACTGCGCGTCCCACCACTTCACGCGCGCATCATACCAGCGGCCGCGCCCTCCTTTTTGCAGACGCACCAGAGTGTGAGTCGGAAGGTATTGAGCGGTGGTGAGAACCTCATTCGCCGCCACAACGAGACCATGCTTGCGAACCGAGAGCGTGGGATTGTTCCAGGGTTGGAAGGCATCGTGCGCCTTGAAGGTGATCTCAACGTTCACCAGGGAGCGCGTCCAATCCGGCGCGGTGCGGAGCATGGGCTGCGCCTGTGCCGCTGCCGGCACGAATGCGATGGCGAGTGCGAGCGCGATGAGGGCAAGCGACAGGGCGCGAGCGAGGGAGCTGAGGCCGGCGAGGGAGCGAAGGGTTTTCATAGGCGTTCGGCGGAAACGATGCCGTAGGTGCGGAGGATATCGGCGTTGGCTGCGGTGGCGGCGGCGCGGTCGAGGGCGTCGAGCACACCATATTTCGGGCCCCAAAACTCGAAGCGGTGGCGTTCGCCCTTGTGCTCCAGGAGGGCGCGCTTCACGTCCTCGAGGCAGGTGATGCGCACGCCGTTGATGCGGTTGACGAGGGCCTGGCCCCGCACGCCGAAGTCGGCATTCACCGGATGGGGCAGCACGCTGGAAAGCACCACGGGCTCGGTGCGCGCGGCGTCGGGGTTTTCGACCGGGAGGTGGTGCAGCTCATAGGCGAGTTGAGCCAGCTCGTCGCTCATACCGCCGCGACCGCCGCCGCTGACGGAATCGAGGTAGTTTGCGCTGAGCGAGGTGAAGACCAGGCCTCCATAGATAAAGTAGCGCGGCGGCTCGTCGTATTGACGCCCGTTGAGGCGGTCGCCGTCGTAGGCCTCGAGGGGCAGATCAACGCCGAGCGGCGCGCGGTCGCGCCAGATTTTTAGCCGGAGCGTCTGCCCGGCTTGTAGTTGCTGAAAAACTACCGTGGCGGCTACCCGGTTTCCCTTGTAGAGCACGAGACTGTCGCTCCCGACCACGAAGCCGTTGGCCTCGAGCAGCACATCATCCGGTTTTAGTACCTTCTCCGCCGGGCCGCCGGCGCGGAGGGAGTCTACCCGGGCGCCGCGCCCGTCGTCGGGCAATCCAAGGAGGCGGCGGTAGGCCGGATTTTGAAGGTCGTAAAAACTCAAGCCCGCCATCGGGAAGCCGTCATAGCGGTTATCTTTAATGTCATCTAGAAAATGCCGGATCACCTCGGGCGGGATGAAGAAGCCCGCGTTTTGCAGACCGGGTATGCCCTGAAAGGCGACGCCAACCACTTTGTCGTCCTGGATGACCGGGCCGCCGCTGTTGCCGGGGTTGATCGCAGCGTCCGTCTGCACGGCCAGCAGGGCGCGATTACCGGGGTGCGCGTAGGGCTGCACTTCGATGCGTGAAACGACGCCGCGGGTGAATGACATCTGGTCGCCGCCGGCCGGGTAACCCGCCGTGACCACGGTCGAGCGGACTTCGGGCAGCTCGCCAAACTCCAGCGGTTTTACTTCGGCCAATTCCTTCGGATCAATGAGCTCGAGCAACGCGAGGTCGCAGTCGTGACCGGCGAACACCACCCGCGCCGGAAGCAGGCGGGGATCCTGGTAACGTCGCACCAGGATTTGCTTCGCCCACGCGATGACGTGTGCGTTGGTGAGAATGCGCCCGCCCTCGATCACGAAGCCGGTGCCGCTCGAGCGCTGCACGGGCTGGAAACGCCACGGCGCGTCGTAGACCGGCACCTGGCTGGAGGTGAGAATCTGCACGACCGCCCGCTCCGCCACGAAAGCCTCGGCTCGCGAGGCCGACACCCCGGTGCCGCCGAAGGCTAGCGCCATCACCAGACCCGCCACCACGGCGCGGACAAAGCGCCAGCCAAGGTTGTCCCACCGCGCGAGCACCCCTTTTGAGTTTTGCATTCCGTCATGTTGCAACCCACCCGCCCCCGCACTGCAACGCCCGACGCTAGCCGTCCGAATAAAAAACAAGACGGGGCCGCCCGTTAGGACGACCCCGTCAGGTCCAGCTTCAACTAACACTCCTGAAGTTCGCGGCTTCAGGAATTGGATGCGGGCACAGGAGTGCCGGCGAAAGAACAGAAAGTGAGCCTCGGGTTTGCCGCCGGCGCCGGCGTTTTACCGTCGGCAGACCATCAACCAACCCAAGGGGTATGAAGCTGGGACGCCACCCGCATGAAAAGGTTCCCGTTTTTTTAATCCGAATCCACCGGGCATTTTTGTCCGCCAACGACACCCAAGTAATTCACTATCGAAACCCGCCCCACTTTCCGTCTGTGTCGTTTCCCCGCCTCCTCCCGATGCCCTCCCAGTCCCCCGACTCCGCCGCCCGCCCCGCCACCGCTCCGCGCCACCAGGATCTGGAGATCAAAGACGCGCAGGTGATTTTCGGCGCCGTCTGGCGCGACCTGGAGTCCACCTTCGGACGCGACCAGCTTCGTTTCCCCAAGGAAATCATCCTGCTCGGCGGCGCCCCTGGCTCCGGCAAGGGCACCAACACCGCCTTCATTCTCAAAGCCCGCGGCCTCACCTGCGAACCCATAGTCGTGAGCTCGCTGCTCGACTCGCCGGAGGCCCGCCGCCTGAAGGATGCCGGCCACATGGTAGGCGACCGCCAGGTCATCGGCATCCTTTTTGCCCGCCTCATCCGGCCGGAATACCGCGACGGCGTCATCCTCGACGGCTTCCCCCGCACCCAGGTGCAGGTCGAGTGCCTCAAGCTCCTGGTGGACCGGATGCACGCCCTGCGCCGCGAATTTTATCCTACGCCGCTGCGCGCCCACTTTCGCCACCCGACCGTGCACATCATGGCGCTTTTCGTGGACGAAAAAACGTCCGTCGAGCGCCAGCTCAAACGCGGTCTCGAGATACGCAACTACAACGAAGAGGTCCGCCGCACCGGCATTGGTGAACTCCAGGAAGAGCGCGCCACCGACTACGACCTTGAACTAGCCAAGCGCCGCTACCGCGTTTTCAAGGAGCAGACGTGGGACGCCCTTCAGTCTCTCCGCGAGATCTACCACTACCACCTCGTCAACGCCCAGGGCTCCCTCGAAGAGGTCGAGCAAAACATCCTCCGCGAGCTCCAATACCAGAGCTCGCTCGAACTCGACCCCCGCACCCACGAGCGCCTGCGCGCCATCCCGGTCGCGAACGACATCATCGTGCACGCCCGCCAGGAACTGGTGAAGCGTCTCGACGCCTATGACTACGAGCACCCCGAGCTCCTCACCCGGGTCGTGGAGTTCATCGAGCGCAAGATCATGCCCATCATCCTGCGGCACGCGATTTCGGGGGTCGCGCTGGTGAACACCGAAGACACGTTGCTCGATGATCCGGTCGCACTGGCCATGCTCATTGATATCTTCAGCGAGCGCGGCTTCCACGCCACCGTGGACATTCACCGTATCGAGATTCCAGATACATTTGATTCCGCCACCGGCAGGATCACCTGCCGCGTAAAAAAGGTTTTCCGGATCCAAATCCGGTTCCAAGGCTCCGAAATCCGCCGCGGTTAAGACCGGCGGCGGCGTGAGGCTCAGTGCTTGCAGCCGCAGTCGGGCTTGCCGCAATCGCCGCCTTCCTTCGCAGACCCGTGGTCGTGCTCGGCGCCGCCGGACCCGCACTCGCCCGAGCCCCCGCAACACCCGCCCGCGCCGTGGGCGTGCCCGTGCTCACATTCCTTCTCGGTCGCCGCGCGAACCGCGACGACCTCGACCTCAAACTCTAGGTCCACCCCGGCCAGAGGGTGGTTGGCATCAAGCAGCAACTCGTCGCCCTCCACCCCACGCACCGTCACGATCGGCGCAAAGGCATCCGTCCCGGCGCGAAACTGGTCGCCCGGTTTGATATCGCCTTCCACCGGCAGCAGCGCTTTCAGCACGCGTTGCACTTGAGATTCGTCGCGCTCGCCGTAGGCCTTGGCGGCTGGCACCCCGACCTTGGCTTTCACACCAACCGCCAGCCCGCGCAGGCCCTCCTCGAGGCCCTCCACAATCTGGCTGGCCCCTTCGAGGAAACTCACCGGCTCGCCGCCGATCGAGGCGTCCAACACCTGCCCGGCGGTATCCCTTAACGTGTAGTGAAACGTGACGACATTGCGGCTCATAGGCCCGCCAGTGCAGCACACCCGCCCTCTCACGCCAAGCGCCTACTCCCCCGCCGCATCGCCGCCCACTCCACGAGGATCGGGGCATCCGCAGCCGGCATCGGCAGGCTCGCCATCTCCTCCGCCGTTACCCAGCGCAGGGCCTGATGCTCGCGACTCTCCGGCGTCGCACCGCCCGCCACCAAGCGCGCCACGAACGGGCGCAACTCGATAGTCACTTCGGCATATTCGTGACGCACCGCCGCCAACGCCGCGCCCACCTCAATCTCGCAGCCAAGCTCTTCCGCGATCTCCCGCCTCAACGCCGTCTCCGCCTTCTCGCCGGTCTCGATTTTGCCGCCGGGAAACTCCCACAATCCACCGAGGTGTTTGTGCGCCGGGCGTTGAGCCACCAGCACGCGTCCCGCCGCGTCTTCGATCAACGCGCAGACCACGGGCACCGTTCGACTCGTATTCATGGCGGAGCGCTACGCCAATAAGCCGACCTTACCAACCGTAAAAGACACGCGACGCGCAGCCCGCGCCAACCTCTGCGCAGCAAGGTCTCCAGATTTTCGTTACGCTCACACCATGCAGGACCCCTTGATCACCTTCCAAAAATGGCTCGCCGACGCCGCCCGCCACGGCGTGCAGGAACCCGGCGCGATGGCGCTGGCAACGGTTGACCCCGAGGGCCGGCCGGAGGTGCGCATGGTTTTACTCAAGCACGCCGACGAACACGGTTTCGTATTCTACACCAACCTCGAAAGCCCCAAGGCCGTCGCCCTCCGCGCCCACCCGCGCGCGGAGCTTTGCTTTTACTGGAACCCTCCCGGCCGTCAGGTGCGCGTCGCCGGCGCGGTTCAACCCGTCACCGACGCCGAGGCGGATGCCTACTTCGACTCGCGTCCCTACCTGAGCCGCATCGGCGCCTGGGCCTCCAAGCAATCGAAACCTCTGCGCGGCACCGAACTCGAGCGCACCGTCGCCGCCACCATGCTGCGCCACCCGCGCGGGCGCGTGCCCCGCCCGCCACATTGGTCAGGCTTTCGCGTCGTGCCCGATCGCATGGAACTCTGGTCGGAAAAACCTTTCCGCATGCACGACCGCGAGTTGTTCACCCGCCCCGCCGTGGATGCCCCGTGGACCCGCACGATGCTCCAGCCGTGAGCAGCATAGTGTAACCAATTTGGTTACACTTTGCCGGCGAGTTGGTGGAGGTCGCGGCGAACAGTCGTTTCACACCACCGGCTTGCGGCGGTAGAAAAGCAGCCCGGGCAAAGCCAGGCCAACCGCCAGTGCGGCGATGATGAAAAACGCCTTCAGCCCGTTGTCCATCGCGGTGCGCAGCAGCGCCTCGGAGTAGCCTTTTCGCTCAATCTCCACCAGCGCGAGCAGCGCGGTAAACGCATACACGCCGGGCACCATCGGGATCATCGCGGCCACCGTGAACACCTTCGGGTGCGCCCGCCATTTCTGCGCCCAATAAACGCCGATCAAGCTCACCACGCCGGCGGCGATGAGCGTCGCCAGTTCGATCGGCAGCGGCGCTATCTTGTAGAGGGTGAAGCGCAGAGCGTGGCCGATCGCGCCAGCCAGCGCACAATATCTCAACGCCGGTTTCGGCACATTGAAAATCATCGCAAAGCCCACCGCCGGCACCGCCGCCAGGCCGAAGTCTTGCAGAAGCAGAAGGAGCGTGTTCATAGCCAGGTCCAGGTGTTCCAAACCGTCATGGCCAACACGATGCCGGCGCAGCAGGCGAGCAGTAGCAGCACGGCCATGACGCCTCGCGAGATCCCCGTGTTGATGTAGCCTTTGACCATGTCGGACACCGCATTGATGAACGGAAAGCCCGGCACAAAGAGCAGC
This sequence comes from Opitutaceae bacterium, assembly GCA_027488595.1. Lineage (GTDB taxonomy): Bacteria > Verrucomicrobiota > Verrucomicrobiia > Opitutales > Opitutaceae > IMCC26134_A. The sequence continues at coordinate 19,599 of JAIYBI010000281.1, forward strand.
ACGCAGGCCGACATCGCGATCTTCGGGCTGTCCACCCAGCCGTGGATCACCCCTTGCGCCGCGATCGAGGTGGCGATGAACGCCGTCACCGCGAAGTTGACCAGCGGGTTGAAATGCAGCGAGGCCAGCCATTGCCGCGCCTGCATGGCCACCGCGCTCGCCACAAAGGTCAGCACAAAGGTCCACACGTCCGCCTCGGCACCGCGCGCGATCAAGCCGAGCCGCGCGAAAGCGGCGCACGAGAGCCCCACCATCACCGACACCTGCCAGCGCGGGTAGCGAAATGGCTTAATCTCGTCGAGACGGCGGGCCACACCGGCCGCGTCGAGCTGTTTTTCCTCAGCCAGCAACATTGTGCGCTGCACCTCGGTGACCGCGTGCATATTGATGCCGCGATCGAGATTCCGGCGCGCCGTGGTGTGGCACACGCCGTCCCGAATCGTGGTGAGCGTGATACCGTTGGCCAGCAGCACGAGCTCCACCGCCTCCATGCCGAGCGCCAGCCCCAGGCGGCGCACCACCGACTCCACCAGCGCGCTCTCCGCTCCGTGTTGAAGCAACATCAGCCCGGCCTGCGCGCACAATCGCGTGATCTCGCGCTGGTCGTCCGCCACCCCGGTGATCTGCGGCACGCTCATGCGCAGCCCTCCTGCGGGCAACGGGCCGGACGGCGGATTAACAACGAAATCATGATCGCGAGCATAGCAGATCGAGAGCCCGCAGCATCGGCGTTTTTTGGTCAACGACACTCCGATTTTTATGCGCGGCACCCTTCCCTTCCCGAACTCCGGCCCCGTTTTGACACCGGACGATTTAAGCCCCGCTGCACGTTTAGTCTTCAACTTGGCCTGCTCCCGCCCCCAGCTTGCGGACGTGCCCGAATCCATGCGCATCCTGATCGTCGGCGGTGGCGCCGCCGGCTTCTTCGCCGCCATCGCAGCCGCCGAGGCGGCTCCCGAGGCTCGCGTATGCCTTTACGAAGCGACCGCCCACCCGCTCGCGAAGGTCCGCATCTCCGGCGGGGGACGTTGCAACGTCACCCACGCCTGCCCCGAGCCGCGCGAACTGGTGAAACGCTACCCGCGCGGCAGTCGCGAGCTGCTCGGCCCCTTCACCCGCTTCGGCCCGCGCGACACCATTGCCTGGTTTGCCGACCGCGGCGTCACCCTCAAGACCGAGGACGACGGCCGCATGTTTCCCGAGACCGATGACTCCGCCACCATCGTCGAGTGCCTGCGTCGCGCCGCCGAAGAAGCAGGCGTGAAAGTCTTCACCAGCATGGGCGTGCGCGGACTCACCGCCGCAAATCCATCTTGTCAATCATCGATTGACAAGATGCCGAACGCGATTGCCAGCAGTGCTTCCGACGAAAAGACGGTTGGCGAGGGCTCCCCGTGCGTTGGCTTCGATGTCACTTTCACCGACGACTCCGTCTCGCGCTTCGACCGCGTGCTGCTCGCCACCGGCGGCAACAAATCCTCCATCGGCCTCACCATCGCCGAGGCCTTCGGCCACGGGATCGAGCCACCGGTCGCATCACTGTTCACCTTCCACATTGACGATCCCCGCCTGCGCGGCCTCGAGGGCGTTGCCGTGCCCGGCGCCGCCACCAGCGTGCCCGGCACCAAGCTCTCCGAAGCCGGCCCGCTGCTCGTCACCCACTGGGGCCTCAGCGGACCGGCCATCCTCAAACTCTCCGCCTGGGGCGCGCGCGAGCTCGCCGCTCGTGACTACCGTTTCCCGCTGCGCATCTCCTGGACCGGCGGCACCCAGACCGAGGCCTTCGACGCGCTCACCTACTGGCGCAACGCCCACCCGCGCAAACAACTCGTCAACACCAACCCCTTCGTCATGCCCTCCCGCCTCTGGGAGCGCTTCATCGCCGCCGTGCCCGGCCTCAAACCCGATTCGCAGTGGGCCGGCATCTCCAAGGAAAACCTCCAAAAACTCGCCGCCCAATGCGCCGCCGCCGACTTCACCGTCGAGGGCAAGAGCCTCAATAAGGACGAATTCGTGACCTGCGGCGGCGTGCGCCTGCGCGAAGTGGACTTCAAAACCATGGAAAGCCGCCTCCAGCCCGGGCTCTACTTCGCCGGCGAACTGCTCGATATTGATGGCATCACCGGCGGCTTCAACTTCCAGGCCGCCTGGACAACAGGCTGGCTCGCCGGCCAGGCCCTCGCCGCCGCCGCCAACGCGCCCCGCTGAACAGCCTTGCCCGGCGGCCCGCTCCCGCCCCGGCCAAACCGTGCGCAGCATTTGACCGACAACGACCCGAGTGCTTGGTTGACAGTGAAACTCAGTCTCAACTGAATCACGCCCGTCTCGATGTCATTTTCACCCCTTCAATCCAAGCCCGTCTCCCTGCCGCTTTGCCAGCTGCCGGCGGGTTCCTCGGGCCGCGTGTGTGCGTTGAACGGTGAGCCCTCCTTTTGCCAACGTGTTCGTGAGATGGGCTTTGGCGAACGCGCCTTTGTTACCAAGGTCGGCGGCAGCGGCCCCTTTATTTGCGTAGTGAATGGCTGTCGCCTCGCCCTCAGCCACGATGCCGCCGCCCAGATCCTGATCGAGCCGATCGGCCTGCGCGCCTGATCATTCGGGGTCGCTTCCGCCGGTTTCCAGATGAGCTCCGCCGCCAACCTTGCCCAACTCGCCGTGGGTGCATCCGCCGTGGTAAAGGCCTATCCGGCCTCCAGCGTCGCCTTCACCCGCTTGCGTGAAATGGGGCTGCTGCCCGGCACCCGGGTCACGTTGATCCGCGTGGCCCCGCTCGGCGACCCGCTGGAAATCCAAGTCCGCGGCTACCGCCTCTCGCTCCGTAAATCCGAGGCTGAGCACATTCTGCTCGAGGCCCAAACGCCGGCCGCCTGACGAGGTCAGGCCCGCCTCAGCGCCCCATCGCCGCTTTGGCCGCCGCCGCCATCACGGCCACCGGCACGGAGCGGCCGGTCCAGATTTCCAGCGAACGCGCGCCTTGGTGCACCAGCATCGAGAGTCCGTTTGCGGCCGGCACGCGCCTCGACCGCGCCTCCGCTAGCAGGGCCGTCTCCGCAGGATTGTAGATCATGTCATACACTGCGTGCGGCACCGGCAGCGCACCGAGATCAATCGGGAGCGAATCGGTCGCTTTCAGTCCGGCACTCGTCGCGTTCACCACCACCGCGCCCGCCGGCAAACCCGCCGCTCCCGCCGCCACCGGATCAAAGCCGCGCAACACCGCCGCGCCCGCCAGCGGCGCGAGCATCGCCAGCAACTCGTCCCGATTCGCCCGCGTGCGATTTGCGATCCAGAGCGAAGCGCAGCCACGTTGCAGACACTCCACTGCCGCGCCGCGCGCCGCGCCCCCGGCACCGAGCAGGATCACGTTTGCCCCGGCGAGCGACACACCGAGGTCTTCCCGTAGGCCTCCCACCAGACCGTAGCCGTCGGTGTTAAAACCTTCCCAGCCGTCCTCGCGCCAGCGCAGCGTGTTGACCGCCCCCACCAGGCGCGCCGCCGGGTCAATGGCCGCGACCTGCGACACCGCCAGAATCTTGTGCGGCACGGTGAGGTTCACCCCGCGAAACCTCTTCGCGTGGAGCAGAGCCAGCGCACGCGGCAAATCCTCCGGCGCGACCTCGAAACGATCATAACGCCAGTCCGCAAAACGTGCCTCCTCACGCGCCATCACGGCCAGCGCCGCATTATGCATCGCGGGACTCACCGAATGCCGGATCGGATGCCCGAGCACGGCCAGCGAGGTCCCGGGCCGCGCCCAGTTCCCCAAGTCCGCCAGCGTGTAAGTGACCGAGTCTTCCATAATTCAGCCCCCCAGCAAAACCCCCGCCCTCGCAAAACAAAAGCCCGGACTGCGCGCTCTGTCGCCGCCGGCACGCTCACGCCGTGTTCCGCTCATACGCCGCTTCGAACTCGCCGACGAAATCGGAGAACATCAGCGCCCGGCGCTCGTCGCCCGCCGCAGCGTAGTGGTTGGCGAGATTGCGGCAGCAGCGGCACAACACCTCCCGCACCGGCGAGGGCGCGAGGTCTCCGACCGAGGGCTCCAGCCCTTGCCCGCGCAGAAACATCACCACCTCGCCCGGCGTGCGAAAGGCACCCTGCTCGAACGCATCAATGTAGAACGGCGCGCTCTCCGAAAAGCACCCCACCATAAAATGTCCCGGCAGCCCCACCGGCTCCAGTTCGAGCCCGATGCGCTGCGCCACCAGCAGATAAACGATTCCCAGCGTGATCGGCAGTCCCTTTTTCCGCACCAGCACTTCGGGCAGCAGGCTGTTCAGCGGATCGGTGTAATTCTCAGTGTTGCCACGAAAACCCTCCTCGTGAAACAGCACGCGATTGATCGCCCGGCAGCGCATGCGCACCGAGGACGGTTCGGCGATGAGCTCGCGACACCGCGCGGCGAGGCGATCAAGCGTCACCTCGCACTCGCCGAAGTCCGCCGCCGGCATCACGGTGCGGGCCAGCAGGAGCGAGCCGGTTTCCAGTTCGTAATTCAGTGAACGGATAAATCCGCGGAACTCCGCCGCCGGATCACTGAAATGGAGTTCGTTCAGAAACCACCGCGCATGCCACGCGAGTTCGCGATGTTTTCCCTCGGCGACGGAAACCAAAAACCGCCTCGCCACCTCCGCCCTGGCCAGAAAATGCGCCAGCAGTTGCGCCCGCACCTTTGAGTTGGTGTCGTCGAGCAGGCTGATAAAGGCCTCGCGTTCGGCGGGGCTGAAATCCGGCGCTTCCACTCCGCCACACCAGCATGGCCCGCTCCGCCCCGCAACCCCGAAGCAGCCGTTAATCGCGATATCCCAGCTCCCGCCCGCCGCGCACAAAAAAACCCGCGAGCGCCTTTCGGCACCCGCGGGCTTTCTGTCGTTCAATTGGTGGAGGTGGCGGGAGTTGAACCCGCGTCCCCCTGACCTTCGCACACAGCGCCTACCCTCATAGTGCCGTTTTAAATTCGCCGCCGACCCGCGACTGCACGCGCAATGTCGTCAACTAACCCCCGGATCGAAGATACGACGCCCACACCGCGGGTGGCTCTGGGCGTTATGTCCACTGTCGTCGATCTCATCAGCTAGTGGACGTCGCTGGGAGATCGTCACCGCACTTAGGCGGCGAGGGGCATTTCTTCGTAGGTGCCGTTTATGTTTTTTGTGAAGGATGATTTACGCGAGGCCTTCACTCGCGGAGGGCAGCCATGCACTCCAACCAAGGGTCGAATCCAGAACACCCCCAAAGTTTGGGAGATCTTCGGGAATCTCACCCTTGCGGGCGAGACGCGCTGACGATCTAAAAGAACGAGGGAACACCATCGCCGCCCCGACCCGGATTTGCAAGGGCCGCGTCAGATTTCTATGCGCGTCGCTCTTGCAACCCACCTTTTCTCTACAACGCGGCGCTGCTGGGACTGAAGCAGGCTGGAAGCCTGCGCTACTCGTAACGGGCGGCGCGGCCGAAATAGTTCAAGGTGAACATTTCTTTCCAGACCCGGTAGCGTCCTTCGTGGCTGATCCGGCCGTGTTCTTCGTGATCGGTCCGCGGCAGGAGAAAGCCGAGCTCGGTGTTGATGCGTTCGAGTTCGCCTTGTTGCGCGTTGATGTCGTCAAGCGGCTCGCTGGTCCAGGGCACGGCGGCAAAGGCACGGGCGCTAATACGGCTTTGGTGGCGCTTTAGCAGGGCCGGGAAGCTCCGCAGGCACGGGCGGCGATCCAAGTGCCAGTTTTCCGGGTAAAAGCCCGCAAAAGGCAGGTAATGATTGTCGGTCACCATCCGCTCACCCGAGGCAGTCGCGGAGGCGAGATGCAGGCACACTGTCACCGTGCCCATGGGCTGCGGCACGAAGGTGACTTGGAGGCGGGTGGTGTTATCCGCGTTCTGAAACAGCGAGACGCGAAGGTAGATGCTGGTGGCAACCTCGGCGCGGAGGGATTGCACCTGTTTGAAGCCGGAGGCGCGGATCTGATCGCGAAGTTTTAGGAAGCGCGCCTGCACCGGCCATTCTTCGCCTGCGCGATTGATGGTGAAGCGCGGGAAAAGCGGCAATGGGCTCACACTCATCGCATGGATGGCCAACCAGTGGTAAATGCTCTCGATTAAAAACCAGCTGATAAAAAACACCACGAACAGGCCCAAGTAAGGACGGTCGGTCCAACCAAAGTGCTGACTCACTTGAGCGAGGCCGCCGGCGAAGATACCCCAACGAAGCCAGCGGTTGACAATCGCAACCACCGGAGAGGCGAGCTGTTGATTGAGCCGCATTAGCACCAGAGAGATCACCATCGCCGGGATGAGCACCAGCACAGGCACGATTTTCTCGGGGCTGTAGGCCGACAGAGGTTCAATCGAGGATAAAAACAGTCCTGACATGAAGAAGATCGCAATGGGTGCGCCGAATGAGAGGGAGAATGGCGTGCGTTTTCTTCGTTAAGGAAAACGGTATTTCAGGCCTCGGGCCAGAACGTTGCCCGCGGAGGGGAGTCTGCTCAGCGTTAGCTAATTCGGACCGGCATCACAACGCAGACGAAGTTCTCCAGGGTCTTAATGACGCCCGGGCTTACCTCATCTTTGATTTCAAAGTAAATCTCGTCCTTGGTGAGGGCCCGAAGCGGGTCCACGATAAACTGAGGGTTGAAGGCCACCTGCATGTCAGGACCGTTGTAGGCGATAGCCATACTTTCGTGAGCCTCGCCAAAATCGGGACTGGAGGCGCTGATTTCCAGAAGGTTATTGGAGACCTTCAGCTTTACTGAATTGCTCTTGTCCGAGCATACGAGGGCGGCGCGATGCACGCATTCATTGAACAACTCGCGTTCAAGTTTGATGCGCTGGTGTGTTTCCTTGGGAATAACTTGTTGGTAATTTGGGTAATTGCCCTCGACCACCTTGCTGTAGAGGTAAATCGAGTCCACGAGACCGGTCTCGGGATTGTCGGCATTGATCTGGAAGGCCGCCCGGCGTTCGTTGAACGAAATTTTGAGTTTTTCTCCTTTGTCCAACATCCGCAATAATTCTGCAACTGTCTTGGCAGGCAGAATGATGCTGCCGGCTTTTTCTGCGGGAACATCAAGCTCCTTGGCGATCAACGCGAGACGCCGCCCATCGGTGGCGACGAGTGAAAGTTTACCGTCGCGGAAGTTAAAATACACGCCGTTGAGAATGTAGCGCGTCTCATCGGTGGATTGTGCGTAAGAAACGCTGCGCAACATGGAAATGAGCTCGGCCTGCTCAAGGGAAAAGGTTTTGTCTTCGCTGAAATCAGGAAGCGGAGGGAACTCCTCCTTGCCGATGCCCATGATACGGAAAACGGAACCGCCGGAGTTGAGTTTCACCTGGTGATTGGGCGCGGAATCGAACGACACGTCCAACTGCGGCAACTCGCGCACGATACCGGCAAGACGTTTTACCGGGAGGGTTACGGAGCCGGTTTCCTTGACCTCGGCTTTCACCTTCACGCGGATTCCCAGGTCCAGATTCGTAGTGGTAAGAGTGATACAGTCTTTCTCGGCCTCGATCAGCACGTTGCTGAGGATCGGCATCGTGGCTTTGGAGCCGACGACGTTGAGAACCTGGGCCAGGCCGTTGCTGAAGTGGTCGCGATTGATTTTGAATTTCATGAAAGGGGCGTGTGTCGGTCTGGAGGAGAGAAACGAGTTTTGAACAAAGGTGAATTAAAACCTAACTTGGATATATAAAACAGTCTTAATCTTATAGGTGGTGGATAAGTCTAACAAGCGGGCGCTTTAGCTCTGAAAAACGGCAGGTCAAACAGGCCAAATAAAAATCGGGTTTCGACCGGCAAGGAGCAGCTTGTTCGCAAGGGGAAAGTTGCTGGCTCCTATGCGCAGGTTTGTTCACCGGGTCATTCACGGTGATTACAAGGGCGGGTTGGAATCGAGAGGTAGAGGTTTCGGAATGGTTTTGGTGCGAAAATGGTTAACAAGCCCGATGACGATGTAACTCAGGCAACAAGCGAGCATCCCGTATTCTTTGAAACGAAAAACTGCCGCCCCTACTGCCACGAGAATAATCCAGGTGGTGAGTTTGGTGCGCGTGCGCAAATCAATGGTTTTGCCGCTCGGATAGCGCACCGTGCTCACCATGAGCACTGCGATCAACAAAAGCAGGGGAGGAAGGGCAAGGGCCCAGCGATGGAGGGAGTGATCGCGCTCGGCTAGGTTAAGCAGGAAAAGCACAAGCGCTGCGACAGTGCCGGCGGCGGCCGGCACAGGCAAACCGACAAAGTCCTTGTTGGTTTTAACGCCGGGTTTTTGGAGCAGAGGATGGGTTATGACATTAAAACGGGCGAGTCTCACTGCCGCGGCGAGCAGGTAAATGAAACCGAGGAGCCCCCCCAAACCGAGCAATTCCGGTTCACCCTTCGTCGGCGAAAGGATCAGAAAATAAACCAGCAGAGCGGGCGCCAACCCAAAGGAAACCACGTCTGCGATGGAGTCGAACTCGGCACCAAACAACGACTCGCGACCCCCCATGCGAGCGAGCCGGCCATCGAGAGCGTCAAAACCCATTGCGAGAAAGATGTAAGTCACCGCCCATTTGAAATCGCTGATTGCAGCGGCAGAGAGACCCTCGGTGTCGCGCATGGCGTAGTTTGCCTCAATGCAGCGCAAGCAAGCCGAGAAACCGCAAAAGAGGTTTCCCGCCGTCATCAAGTTGGGCAGAAAGTAAATGCGACTGGCGTGACTGGGATCGAGCGGTGGCTCGTAGTCATCATCGAGCTGCGGCATACTGGAAGGCTTTGACATGGCGGAAAAGGGAAACGGCTGAGGGATGTGAGGGACGAGGGAAAACGATGAAATCTCAGGCCTGAAGACTTACTTGGTCAGGGATTCGAGGTATTTCCAAAACTTGGAATGTTGCTCGACAAGCTGGGTTTCGGAAACAGGGAGCCGATTGCGCAAAAGAAAATCCTCCAGGGAGTGATGATGCAGAATGTAGAGAACGTGGAGAACCTCCTCGCCGCGCACTTCGAAGTAATAACGCAGGGTATCGCCACGCAGCCGGTAGAGAGTCAGGCCGCCGCGCACAAAGCGATCGAGCGGCTCGCGAGGGTGGGCAAGAGCCTCGGGTTTGAGCGTGCTGATGGGCTCGATGGCATCCAACTGCACCAAAGGATCGAGTTTTTTAAGTTCACCCAGAGCCTGAGCGGAAAAAGTAACCTGAAACATAGCCGCGCAGCGTGGGCGAGTGACGGAGTGCCAGCAAGCCCCGCGTGGCGGATGCGGGGACGGACGCTCCGGGGCATACCGGTGACAGGCTTTCACGTTGCGGCACTCCGGGCGGTGGCCAACTTCACGGACGCATTCGTATGCGGTCTTCCTTCAGCATTTTCTTCGCTTTGTTTTTTCTCGGGTTAGGCGTGCATGCTTCCGGGGCGAATCCCGCAGCGCAGGACGATACGATCAGTCTGGATATTCCGGTGCTGGTGGCGGGTTATGGAGCAGAGTTTTTTGAGGAGACGGCACGGGAGTTTTCAAAACTTCGCCCCGGAGTGAAGGTTCACCTCTATGGCGATCCGCGCATCAACGACAAGGTTCGCACCCGGGTGATGGCGGGTGATTGGCCGGATGCGAGCGACGCGGTTCTTCTCTACCCACGTTTGATCGAGGCGGGGCGAATTCTCGACCTGGGTCCGGCTCTCGACGGGCCGAATTGGGAAGGCGACGCCCGCTGGCGCGATACCTTTCGCCCCGGAGTGCTCGACCGTTGGGCGATCCCGGGAAAACAGGAGGGCACCGCGGTGTATGGGGTGCCTTTTGCCCATGCAGTGTGGACGATCTTTTATGACAAAGCCCTTTTTAGCCGTAATGGCTGGGAGGTTCCCCGAACCTGGGATGAGTTTTTCACCCTCTGCGAAACAATGCAGCAGGCCGGAGTCGCGCCGCTCTCGCTACCGGGCGTCACGATGCGCTATGGCGACGCGCTCCTGCGCGCGGCCCATTACAACCTCGTGGGACCGGAAGGCTATGCGGCCTACCACGCACTCGCGACGGGGGCCCGAACCGATGCACGGTTTATCCGCGCCGCCGAAGTGCTGCGCCGAACCGCCACGCGTCATCTGGTGCGTGGCTGGGAGGGCATGACCCACACGGCGGCGCAAATGGCATTCCTTGACGGGCGGTGTGCGATGACGCTCTCCGCTTCCTGGTTCGCCAACGAAATGCGCGGACGTCTGCCGGCGGGCTTTGAATTGGGGGCGATGAACCTGCCGGTTTTTTCCGACGGTATCACGCTTGTGGATACGGTTCAGGCCCAAAGCGGATACTACTTTGTTTTCCAAACCGGTGACGCGGCGCGGGAGCGGGCGGCGGTGGATTTTTTTCGGTTTATGACCTCGCGGGAGCGGGTGAAGCGCTTTGCGCAGATGGCCGACGCGCCGGTGGCGTTGCGCGCGGCCTGTCCGGATGATTACTCGCCGCGCATGGTGGACACGGCGGCGCTGCTGGCCCGCAGCCCAGGCGCCTTCGACGCCGCACCGGCCACGGCTTCAGCGGCTCAGGCAACCCTGGCACAGGCGCTGACCAATGCGCGCTACGAGTTGATGACAGGAAGGATCACGGCCGAGGAGTTCGGCGCGCGTTTGGAGGCGGCGGCCGGCACGGAGCGGGCGCGGCGCGTGAATCCGGATTATGTGGAGAACCGTCACGGCGCAGTGGCGGCGGGTTTGCTGGCATTGCTTTGCGGCCTGTTTGCGTGGCTGGTCTGGCCGCGCCGGAGACGCGGCGGGCCCGCCGGGATTCGGGAGGACGGAAGAGAGCCGGAGCATCTCGGTCCCCTGCCCGCTCGCTTCGGTGCAGTTTTTGTCGGACCGGCGCTGGGAGTTTATGCTGCTTTTGTGCTGGTGCCTGGGCTGGCCGCTTTTGGTTGGGCGCTGACGCGCTGGGACGGTTTTGGAACCAAAGCCTGGGCGGGCCTTGGTAACTTCCGCTGGCTGTTGCTGGAGAGTGACGTGTTTTGGGGCGCGCTGAGGAACAACCTGTTTTTAATGCTGGTGCCGCCGCTGGTGGTGGTGCCGGTGGCGTTGGGCATGGCGGCGTTTATTCAACGCGGAAACCGGGGGGCGGGAGTGTTTCGAGTGGTGTTGCTGTTCCCGAATCTGTTGGGCGGTATCGCGGCGGCGTTGATCTGGTTGGCGGCCTACGAGCCGGCGAGTGGCTTCGTGAATGCGGGACTCGTGGCATTGGGCGACGGACTGGCGGCGGCGGGTGGGCCGGTGGCGGTGAGCGGCTGGTTGCGGGGATTCGCCGGGCATGCGTGGCTGGCGCAGGAGAACCTGTATTGGTCGCTGGTTCCGATTTACCTCTGGATGGCCTGCGGTTTCAACCTGGTGCTTTATCTGGCGGCAATGCAGGGCGTGCCGGCGGAGCTTTATGAGGCGGCGGAGTTGGACGGGGCCTCGCCGGTCCGGCAGTTTTTCACGATTACCCTGCCTCTGATTCGCGAGGTGCTGGTGATCTCGGCGGTGTTTTTGATCATCGGCGGACTCAATGCGTTCGAGCTGGTATGGCTGTTGACCGCGCAGGATCCGGCGGCGGGCGTGCATACGCTTGGAACGTTCATGGTGGGCACGCTGTTCACGGAGTTTCAGGTCGGACGCGCAGCGGCGATCGCGGTGTTGTTGTTCGTGCTGGTGCTGGCGGCATGTGTGGCATTGCTACGGGTGACGCGAAGGGAGGCGGTCGAGCTGTGAGCACGCGATGCGAGGTATCGGTTTCGCGGGGTCTTTTGGCGGTGGCGCTGTGCGCGTATCTGGCCTGGGTGGTGTTCCCGATGGTGTGGGTTGCGTATTCGTCGTTTAAGGACGACGCGGCGATTCTGCGCGCGCCGCTGGCGGTGCCGGCGTGGGCCGAGGTGGACGGAGCCGCGTATGCCCGGGCTTGGAGAGAGGCGCGTTTCGGGGACTATGTTTTAAACTCGGTGGTGGTCACCGGGGTGTCGGTCGGGCTGATCCTCGCGTTGGGGGCGATGGCGGCTTACGCACTTTCCCGTTACCACCATCGAATGGGGCGCGCGGTGTATATGCTTTTTCTAGCCGGGCTGACCATGCCGGTGCAATTGGCGATGGTGCCCTTGTTTTTTGAACTGCGCGCGCTTGGCTTGTTGGATTCGCGACTGGGCCTGATCCTGGTTTACACGGCCAACGGGCTGCCCTTTGCGGTGTTTATTCTGGCGGGTTTTTTCCGGAGCTTGCCGCGCACCCTTTATGAGGCGGCGGTGATTGACGGCTGTTCGGAGGCGGGGGCGTTTTGGCGGGTGATGCTGCCGCTGGCCCGGCCGGGTTTGGTGACGGTGGCGATTTTCCAGTTCATCGGGATTTGGAAGGAGTATTTTTTCGCGTTCATGATCGTCGGCGGGGCGGATGGCGGGGCGCGGACCCTGCCGCTGGGCTTGGCGAATCTGGCGATCACGGCGCAGTATCGTGGTGATCAGGGTATGTTGTTTGCCGGGTTGGTGATGGTGACGCTGCCGATTCTGGCGATCTATCTGTTGCTGCAGCGGCAGTTGGTGAGCGGTATCACGGCGGGCGCGGTGAAGGGTTGAGGGTGGAGGCGTTGTTTTGCGACGCGGCTTGGCATGGAGGACAATCTTGCGCATGGTGAGGGTTGTATGTCCGAGAACGAGTCGTCCTTCATCACTGCGCTGAGTGCAAACGAGCCGATGTTGCTCGCCTGGCTTCGGCAGGGAATAGACGCCCATGCGATCATCGCGTTGACGGATCCGGCGGGAGTTATCCGGCATGTGAATGACCGGTTGTGCGAGATTTCGGGTTACGCCAAGGAGGAATTGATCGGCCAGACGCATCGTTTGCTCAAGTCGGGTTATCATGACGCGGCGTTTTTTGAGAAGATGTGGGGCACGCTCATCGCCGGCGAGATTTGGCAGGGCACGATTTGCAACCGGGCGAAGGACGGGCGGCATTACTGGGTTGAGACGACTATCCTCCCGCTGCTCGGGCTAGCGGGGCGACCGCTCGGCTATCTGGCGCTGCGAACGGATGTCACGCGGCTGATTGATACGGAGCGCGAACTCGCGCTGAAAACCCAGGAGATGCAGCTGCTTTTCGACCACTCGCCAATCGGTCTGAGCTGGCGTGAAATTGGGCCGGACGGGAAGCCCGGGTTTAACCACGTTAACCGGCGCTTTTGCGAGTTGATCGGGTTGAGCATCGAGGATGCGTCCAATCTAGCGAATGTTGAGCGAGTCACCCATCCTGATGATTGGGCGAAGCAGATGACGCTCACGCGGGAGCTGTATCAGGGGAAAAACAACACGTTTGTGATGGAAAAGCGCTACCTGCATCCGGGTGGCCGTGTGATTTGGGGTGTGCTTACGGTGGTGGTGGTGCGCGGCAAGGATGGCCGGGTGACACACCATTTTGCGATGTTGGAGGACATAACGGCGCGCCATGAGGCGGAGGAGGAGATGCGACGAACCGAGTCCCGGTGGCGCACCTACATCCAGACCGCGAGCGAGATCCTTTATGCGCTCACTCCCGAGGGACGCATCAAGTTTGTTTCCCAGGCGTGGACGACAAAGTTGGGGCATTCGGTGGATGAGGTCATAGGCATGGCCTTCCGCGATTTCGTGCACCCGGAAGATGTGGTGCGGTGGGATGAGTTTCTAAGGAATACGTTGGCGACCGGGGGCGACGGGCAGGGTATCGAGTATAGGATCCGGCATCTTGATGGACGCTGGATCTGGCATGCCTCGACCGGGTCCGCCTACATTGACCGTGACAAACGCCGGGCGTATTTCGGGGTCGGGCGTGACGTGAGCGTGAGGCGGCAGGCGCAGCATGAACTTCGGGCCGCTTTGGCGCGTTTGGAGGAGATGGCGCGGATCATTGACCGTTCTCCCTCGGTGGTGGTGCTTTGGCGTTCCGAGGCGGGGAGCTGGCCGGTGGAGTTCGTTTCCGCGAGTGTGCGGCAGTTTGGTTACAACCCTGACGACCTTACCGGGCGCCGCATCAGCTTCCGGGATATGACACATCCGGAGGACCGGGAACGGGTCGGCGCTGAAGTGGATGCCCATGCCGCGGCCGGGCATCAGGAATACAATCAAGAGTATCGCATTCAGTGTGCCGACGGTTCGGTGCGTTGGGTGGATGACCACACAATCGTGCGGCTCGATGAAAACGGCCGGGTGACGCATCACGAGGGGCTCATCATGGATATCACCGAGCGCAAAGCGGCCGCCGACCGCGCGAGAATCGCGCAAGAGCGCGAACTGGAGCTGGCGCGCGATGTGCAGCAGCATCTTTTGCCCAGTAGTTTTCCCGAGCTTGGTGGAATCGAGGTCGAGGTGCTCTCGCAGCCTTCGCAGCAACTTGGGGGTGATTATTACGATGTGCTCACGGTGGATGAGCGCCACCACGGCTTTGTGATCGCGGATGTGTCCGGCAAGGGTGCGCCGGCGGCGCTCATGATGGCGGCGTGCCGTGCGAGCCTGCGCTTGTGCGCGCCGGGAGAACTATCGCCGGCGGCGGTGCTCCACCGGGTGAACCGCGCCCTGCAACCCGACATGCCGCGCGGCATGTATATCACGCTTTTCTACGGTATTTTAAATTTGGATACGCTTGCGCTCCGGTTTTGCCGGGCGGGACACGAGGCGGGTCTGGTGCTCCGCGGGGCCGGCGGTCCGCCGCAGTTGTTGGGCGACGGCGGCATGGCGCTGGGCATGGCCCCGCCCGATCTTTTCGAGGCAACCTTGGACGAGGGCCGGGTTGTGCTTGCGCCCGGAGATTTGCTCGCGCTCTACACCGATGGTATAAACGAAGCCTGCAACGCGTCGGGGGATGAGTTTGGTCGCGACCGCCTGGTGGACAGCCTCCGGCGTCATCAAAAAGAGCCGTTGGCGGAGATATTGCGCCGCGTGGATCGTTATCTCCGGCAGTTTTGCACGCTTGCGCCGCGCCATGATGACCGGGCGCTGCTACTGGTCAGGCCCAAGTAAAAAAAGAGAGTGGCTGGTGCGTCGCTTCGGTTTGCGCCGGGATGCAGGCGCGCTCAAGGTGCGGACGATATGCCTGCAACCGCCGTATCCACACCTTTGCTCTACGAGTCCCATTGTCACACACCACTGTGCAAACATGCGGAGGGCCAGCCCGAGGAGTATTGCGCCCATGCTCTCCGCCGGGGGCTGAAGGGGATCATTTTTACCTGTCACGCTCCCCTGCCCCACGGCTGGTCGGCCGATGTTCGGATGGCGGATTCCGAGTTTGGCGCCTACGTGGAGATGGTGGCCTGCGCGAGAGAAGTCTTCGCGGGAAGGCTGGATGTGCGACTGGGGCTGGAGAGTGATTTCGCTCCCGGATTGGAGGCCTGGCTTGAGGCGCTGCACAAACGTGTGCCGCTGCACCACGTGCTGGGCAGTGTGCATTACCAAATAGATTTCTATCGAAAGCAGTATTTTAAGGGCGATGTTTTTGAGTATCAAAAGGTTTACTATGAACATCTTGCAATGGCCGCGGAAAGCGGGCTTTTTGACACACTGAGTCATCCGGACTTAATCAAGAATGAGTCGCCGAGGGAGTGGTTTTTTCCGCGCATACAGCCGTTTATTGAAGCGGCGCTGGATCGTATCGCCGCCACCGGGGTGGCGATGGAGCTAAACACGAGCGGGATGTTAAAGGCTATTCGGGAGATGAATCCCGGGCGGGCGCAATTGGCTTTGATGCAAGCGCGGGGGATTCCGGTGGTGCTGGGGGCTGACGCGCACCGCCCGGACCGCGTAGCGGATGGGTATGAGGCGGCGCTTCTGGGACTTCACCAAGCGGGGTATCGAGAAGTGAGTATAGTGCTCGATCGCAGGCGTCAGACGATTCCCCTGGAGGCGGCGTTGTCCAGTTTGCGTTGATGGAGGCGTGACAATCGCAATCGCAGCGTGACACCTTGCCTAAACTTGCGCGCCGCCCCCTGCCCCACCCCACTTTTCCATCCTGACGATCATGACGACTGATTCCGGTTCTGCCGACGGTGATGATACGATCGCCGCCCTTGCGACGCCCGCGGGCACGGCGGCGCTGGCTTTGATTCGGGTGAGCGGCGGGAGGTCTCGCGTCATGGCGGCGGCGCTTTTTAGGGGCGACCCCGCGGCACTGCCGGAGCGCCGCTATCGCCACGCTGATTATCGGGCTCTGGGTGGCGAAGTTTTGGATGACGCGGTCTGGAGCTTTGGTGTCGGGCCGGGAACCTTTACCGGTGAAGATACCCTGGAGATCTGCACCCATGGTAATCCGCTGATCGTGCAGTTGGTTTTGGCGGATCTTTTCGCGCGGGGTTGCCGGGCGGCGGAGCCCGGGGAGTTCACACGGCGGGCCTTTCTCAATGGACGCATGGAGTTAACCCAGGCCGAGGCGGTGATGGACATCATTCATGCGCGGAGCGAGCGTGCACTGGTGGCGGCGCAGCAGCAACTGCGCGGCGGCCTCGGACGGCACTTGGAGGAGTTGATCGCGGCGCTGCTGGGGGTTCTCGCGCGGATCGAAGCCTATATTGATTTTCCGGATGAGGATTTGCCGGTGGAGGACAGGGAGCTGGTGCGGACCGCGCTGGCAGATGTTCTACGTGGAACAGAGCGTTTACTGGCCACGCACCGCTACGGGGACCTTCTGCGTGATGGCCTGAAAGCGGTGCTCTTGGGTGCGCCCAATGTGGGTAAAAGCAGTTTGCTTAACGCCTTGGTTGGTCGGGATCGGGCGATTGTGAGTCCGGAGCCCGGGACGACGCGTGATTTCATTGAAGAGATGGTTCACGTAGGGCCGCATCTCCTGCGGCTGATTGATACGGCGGGCATGAACCCCGCGGCGGGCCGGGTCGAGCAAATGGGCATGGCAAAGACGGTGGAGCGCCTATCCGAGGCGGATTTAATCCTTTGGGTAACGGACGTAACTCAAGCATCGGCCGATGTCCCGGTGGAGCTCCGGCCCTATCTCGGTGCGGATATTGTGCTGCACGTGCGAAACAAGGCGGACCTTGCGGCCGGTGTCTCCGGCGGGATGGATGGGGGCGGCTTCTCCCCCGCCCTGCCAATCTTTACGGTCTCGGCGCTAAATGGCACCGGATTGGGTGATTTGAGGGCGGCGATCATTGCCCGGGCTGATGCGCTACGACCGGCTATGGCGGGCGACGAACATATCGCGATTAATGCCCGGCACGCCGATGCCTTGCGTCGGGCCCGCGAAAGTCTGGCGTCTGCGGCTGCCGGGCTTGGGGCGGCGATCCCGGCGCCGATTGAGTTAGTGGCGAGTGATGTCCGCGGGGCGTTGGATGCGCTGGGCGAGGTGGCGGGCAGGGTGGACAACGAGCGCATGCTGGACGCTCTTTTTTCCACTTTCTGCATCGGGAAGTAAGGTCCGCTGCCCTACCCTGCCGGCGGTTCTGGGTGGCACGGTTTTGCGGCCTCGCTTCCGAGCGCAAAACCCCTTCGATGCAAGGTTCTGCATGTCGTCGGATCTTCCAGTCTATGATGTTATCGTTTGCGGTGCCGGCCATGCCGGCTGCGAGGCCGCCTTGGCCGCCTCGCGGATGGGTGCGCGCACCCTGCTGCTGACCGGAAACCTGGACACGGTCGCGCAGATGAGCTGTAACCCGGCGATTGGTGGCCAGGCCAAGGGACAGATCGTCCGCGAGATTGACGCGCTAGGCGGGGAAATGGCGATAAACACCGATCTCACCGGCATTCAGTTTCGTCTCTTAAACGAATCCAAGGGACCGGCGGTGCAATCGCCGCGGGCGCAGTGCGACAAGAAGGCCTATCAGTTTCGCCTCAAACACACCCTTGAACTTCAACCTAACCTAAAGCTTTTCCAAGCTACGGTGACGGGGCTGATGTTTTCAAAGGGGCCCTCCGGTGTCCGCCAGATCGTCGGGGTCCACACGAATTTGGATCTGGATTTCCACGGCCGGACGGTGGTGGTGACGACCGGAACGTTTTTGCGGGGTTTGATGCACATCTGCCAGAACAAGAATGAAGGGGGCCGCATGGGGGATTTTAGCGCGAAGACGCTTTCGGCCAGCTTCCTGGAGGCGGGCATCGAGTTACAACGGCTCAAAACCGGCACACCGCCGCGCCTGTCCGGGCGCTCCATTGACTTCAGTCAAATGGAGGCGCAGCGCGGCGACGCGGTGCCGACGCTTTTTGCCTTTCACGATACGCGCGACCCCGAGCCGATGTTCCACGTGGAACAGGGCCTGACGGGCCGTGAGCAGCGATTGGGCTGGGATCCCGGCACCGAGCAGGTGCCTTGCTGGCTTACGCATACGACTGAGCGGACGGCGCAGCTGGTGCGGGAGAATCTGCATTTGTCCGCCATGTATTCCGGTGAGATCGAGGGGGTGGGGCCGCGCTACTGCCCTTCGATTGAAGACAAGTTTGTGCGTTTCGCCGACAAGCCTCGGCACATTCTCTATCTTGAGCCCGAGGGACGGGCCACCAATGAGTATTACATCAACGGCCTCTCCACGTCGCTTCCCTTTGCAGTTCAGGTGGAGATGGTGCGGAGCATACCCGGCCTGGAACGGGCGGAGCTTCTGCGTCCGGCCTACGCGGTGGAGTATGATTTCGCCCCGCCGACCCAGTTACTGGCGTCCTTAGAATCAAAGCTGGTCGAGAACCTCTTCTTTGCCGGACAGATTAACGGCACCTCGGGCTATGAGGAAGCGGCTTGCCAGGGTTTGGTGGCGGGGGTGAACGCGGTTCGCAAGGGCAGGGGAGAGTCGGCGCTGATCATTGGGCGCGACGAGGGCTACACGGGGGTGTTGATTGACGACCTTGTGACCAAGGGCACCCGGGAGCCTTATCGCATGTTTACCAGCCGGGCGGAACACCGCTTATTGTTCAACCACGCCAGCTCCGAGCTGCGTTTGGCGCATCATGCGCGTGATTTCGGGCTGGTGAGTAAATCCCGTCTGGAGCGAATTGAGGCGAAGCGCGCGCGGATTGAGGGGTGGATAGCACGGCTCGAGGCGAGTCGTCCGACGGTGGGCAGCGGGGTAGGGCAGGGGACCTGGGCCGATCGCTTACGTCGGGACCAGGGCCGGAGCGGCGAGAACGGGTTGGGTGGCGTTGAGTTACCCGAGGAGTTCCTTGCTTTGGGAGATGCGGATCGTGCCGAGGTGCTTTATCGGGTGGTTTATGCGGGCTATCTGGAGCGCGAGCGACGCCATGTGGCGCGGTTGCAGGACGTGGATAAGGTGCGTGTTCCGGCGGACTTCGATTTCGATGCGGTGAAGGGCCTTCGGAGTGAAAGCCTGGCCAAACTTAAGGCGGCTCGTCCCCTGAGCCTGGGTCAAGCGGGGCGGATAAGCGGGGTGAATCCGGCCGACATCAGTATCTTGCTGGTGCATTTGGCGGCACGGCGCAGGACGGGCCAGGGGTAGGAAGGTGCGGGGTATAAGGGGGACAGGGCGCGGAGATTTGCGGGGTGGGCCGCTGTAACATTTGTGAAACGACGGGGCTTTGCTCTAGGCGGCGGCAGGTGACTTGGATAGTCTTTCAGAATGTCAGGGCCCGCCTTGTCTGTTTGTTCTCACCGCCTCAAAACGAATATCGCCTGTTATCATGTCGGATCCAGCCTCCCTTACGCCCAAGAAGATTCTCATCGTTGACGACGAGACTGATGTCACCGATCTGCTTGCCTACACCTTGAAGGCCAAGGGCTTCGTGGTCGAGGCGGTGAATGACCCGAACCGTAGCATTGGAATCGCACGGACTTTTCTACCTGATTTGGTGATTCTTGACGTGATGATGCCGGATCTCAACGGAATCCAGATTTGTCGCATGTTGCGGGCAGATGCCAAGTTAAAGAAGGTTCCGGTGGTATTCTTAACCGCGAAGGCGGAGGAATCCGACCGTATCCAAGGCCTTGAAACGGGCGCGGATGATTATATCTGCAAGCCCTTCAGCACAAAAGAGTTGGTCTTGAGGGTGCAGACGATTCTACGCCGCACCAAGGAGGGCGCGGTTGAGGTGCCCCGGATGATCACGGCCGGTCTGATCGTCGTGGATGGCGAGCGCCACATCGTAACGGTGGCTGGAGAGGTGATTGAGCTGACCGCGACCGAGTTCAAGTTGCTGCGGCTCCTCATGGAGCGACGCGGCCGGGTGCAAACCCGCGAGCATCTTTTGATTAACGTGTGGAATTATGAGACCGAGATTGAGACCCGCACGGTGGATACTCACGTGCGACGCCTTAGGGAAAAGCTGGGAGGCGAGGCCGACTGGATCGAGACCATCCGCGGCGTAGGATATCGTTTCGCCGAACGCCGGGCCACTGATGCTGATGCGTGATGGAGAGCAGGCGGAGTTCACCCGATCCAGGCCGACTTGCGGCCTCTTGCCGGCCCCTTAAGGC